>JBIOXR010000096.1:0-3725 GCA_044869735.1 Chlamydiales bacterium | reverse complement strand
GAACAAGACATCACTATTATTAGTTCGAGCCTTATCGATCCCGAATTTGACCATGACAGCGGGGTGCGTGTATTTCTTAATTATGGTTGCTGTGCCAGCGCCTGGCAAGTTGGACTGATTTACACCCATTTGATGTCAAATGCCAAAAAAAACCTCGCGTTTGCTCCATTCGACGCTGGCAACTTTATCCTTCTTCTGCCCAACTCTTTACGCCTTTTTTTTGAAGGAGAACCTCTCCCTTTAAGCAGCTTAAATACAAAATGGAGATTACAACTTAACTATCTCGACTTGGATTTTGGGCGATGCTACTCCTGTTGCCACTGCTTTGACATCTCCCCTCATTTTGGATTGCGTGGATTGTGGATGACGGAGCGGCTGAATCTTAGCGGAGTGACATCAGATCTCACAGAAACCTTCACAGCTCGATTAAGAGATCAGCTTGATGCCTTCGGCATCGAAGGAGGATTGACAGCAGAGCTCGATCTTTGTTGGAGTTTTAATTTCACGGGCACCATCAACGCCGCTCTTCTCTACTCTCGCATTAAGACTGTGGACAGGAATACCATATTGTCTGAGGGGGCGATTCTTGATTCGAAGACCACATCGAGTATCCACCATCTTTGTCCCATGATTGAAGGTTTCATTGGCATAGAATACGAGTGTAGCTTTAATTGCGTCACAGTTGAGCTTCACCTGGGATGGGAACAACATATCATTATGAATGCCAACCAATTCGCCCTATCTGATTTTTCCGATCTCAGCCTCCAGGGCGTAACCTTTGGGGGTAGCCTCATCTTTTAAACTTGAATTAAAACCTATAGGTGGCACCGATGTAGAAGGAGCCGAGCCAATTGTGTTTGAATTCGAATGGGGAGATGGGGATTTTGTCTTCGGAGTCGGGGAGTTGGAGGAAATCGGCCGTGCGGACTTCACCGATGAAGGTGGCGTGAAGGCCTGTGTCAAAAGTAAAACAATCGGAGAGAAAAGCGATAAAGCCAATGCCGAAACGGGCGGCAAATCCGCTATGGGTATGAGATCCAATTCTATCGACAAGGATGGGTGGAAGAAGATCGATGATGCTGGCAAATTCTCTTACCTTATGGAGATGGTTCCAAGCAGCACCCAGCCCTCCAAAAAGATAGGGGGTGACACAAGTACAGCGAACAGGAGAACAGCAGAGCCTATCGAGGTTAACATTCATATTAAAAAGGACGACATGCGAATCGATATGGGCTTCAAATTTATCTGTGGTAGCTAACCCATCGAGGAAATTGGTCCCTAAAATGGTCTCCCAGTGATACTCCGAGCCAAAATAGGTATAGGAGACATCAAACGTCACACAAGGGGATAGATCATAGCCAATGCGGGCTCCCAAGTTATAGCCGGGAAGAAAATGAGGGTTGACGGCAATCCCATTTTGTAATTCCCCAACGCCAATCGCCCCCTTTGCATGGCCAATCCCTGAGGTAAACCCTCCTTCTACTCCAAAGTAGATGTTCTCGAGACAACAGCAATCACTACACCCACCATACCCACATCTTCCAAATCCACAACTCCCGCCATAGGCAAAAAGAGAAGCTGATCCTAAGAAAAGGAGGAAAAACAAGCGCTTCATCATCATGGGATTCCTTGTGCTTTTTTTTCTTTTAACTATGAGGCTTTAAAGTGTCAATAGATGTTCATAGGGGCTGTTTAAAACTTGCTATTGTCAATAACCCTCTCTTTATCATCTTTACGTGAACACCCCATCGACACCCCTTGAAAGGTCAAACGCGAGCCAAAGAGGAAAGTTTTTGAACATTTCCACAACGAAATAAGAAGAAGAAAAAACTATATATAATAAGATAATCCTATATAACCGTTGTGGAAAAGAGTTGAAAAGATGGTTCATTCTTGTTTACTCTTCCGGCATGTTCCATTATCCCCCCTCCCTCTACTTTAATCTTTCTAAATACGCCCATGCTTCTCTTTTTAAAGATGTAGGGAATGTCTGGGAAGCACTAAAAAAAATAGAGGAATATTTACTTTCCTTCCCACTTGGAAAAATAGAAGGCAAGGTGGAGCAAGGAGCTTTTCTTATCAACCCAAACAAGATCACAGTGGGAAAAGGGGCGATCATTGAGGCTGGAGCTTATATTAAAGGCCCTTGCATCATTGGTGAGAAGTGCGAAATTCGCCATGGGGCATACATTCGAGGCAACTGCATTCTAGGCCAGGAATGCGTGGTTGGGCACACGACGGAAGTTAAGAACTCCATTTTTCTCGATAAAGCCAAAGCTTCCCACTTTGCTTATGTGGGAGATTCTATTCTTGGCAACGACATCAACTTAGGAGCTGGAGCAAAACTTGCCAATTTGCGTTTCGATGCCCAAAAAATTTTTATTTCAACTCCTGAAGGTAAAATCGATTCCGGTCTTCGAAAGATGGGTGCTATCGTCGGCGACGGCGCTGAGCTCGGGTGCAATTGTGTTGTAAATCCAGGCACTCTTTTTGGCAAAAAGAGCCGTTGCTATCCCTGTGTGAATGCAGGGGGTGTGATACCTGAAAACCATTTGGTTAAAAATGAGAATCAAACTCTCCTCCTCCCCCTTTCTTCCCTACATTGAACGGATCGACCACCAGATCCTCAATTTTATCCCCACACTGGGGCCCAAAACAAAGCTTCGCGATGCTATGGAATATGCTCTTCTTCACGGAGGCGGCAAGCGATTTCGACCTGCAATTATTTTAATGATGGCAGAAGAAATGACGGGAACTTTCCCTTTTGAGGGAGCTCTTGCCGTAGAGTTTTTCCATACCGCTTCATTAATTGCCGATGATTTGCCCTGCATGGATAATGAAGAGATGCGCAGAGGTAAAGCCGCCTTACACCGTGCCTTTGATGAAGCGGTCGCCCTTCTAACCACCTATGCTTTGATTGCAGAAGGATATAAAAAAATCGCAGAAGCTAATAAAACCATAGCTCCTGAAGCCGGTAACCTCGCTCTTGAGTGCGCCGCCCTAAATACAGGTATCTTTGGTGCCACTTCTGGACAGTTCCTCGATCTTTATCCCCCCTCTTTGATCGACGAGAGGGTCATAGAAGAGATCATGAGGCGAAAAACGGGGGCTCTTTTCGAACTTTCCTTCCTCTTTGGTTGGCTTTATGGGAGTGGGGAGCCATCAATGGTGGAAGTAGTTAAAAAATGTGCTTTCCATTTTGGAATGGCTTTTCAAATAGCCGATGATCTCGAGGATTTTGAAGCAGATCGCGCTCGCAACTGCAAAATTAATTTTGCAGTGGTTTGTGGTGAGAAAAAAGCAAAAGAGAGGTTGCTTCGAGAGTTTGCTGTTTTTGAAGAGACTTTGCAAACGCTTCGCCTCTCCCTTCCCCTCCTTTGCTCTTCTCTAGCGTCTTGTGCCATTTAAACTGGGGCGAGCTCTTCTTCCTCGACAGGTGCCGGAGCTTTTGAACGAGACAGAGAGGCGACTTCCTGGTGGCGAGCTAAGATCTGTTTTTCGATCTCAGCTGCGAGCTGAGGATGGCTTTTCAGCTCTTCGCGCACGCTTTCTCGTCCCTGACCCAGGCGTTGGCCGTTGTAGCTAAACCAGGCTCCTTTTTTGTCGATAATGGCAAGCTCTGTTCCTAGATCGACGATCGAACCTGTATAAGAAATCCCCTCGTTAAAAAGGATGTCAAATTCCGCAGTTCGGAAGGGAGGGGCAAGTTTATTCTTCGATACTTT
>JBIOXR010000095.1:0-9686 GCA_044869735.1 Chlamydiales bacterium | reverse complement strand
TGATTTAAACCATTTAATGTCTTTCCCGGGCCAATCTCGATAAATAGATCGATGCCCTCCATAGCTCGTATTCCCTGTTCCCAACGCACTGGATGGGTCACTTGCAAAATCATGTTCTCTTTGATTTTTTTCGCCTCTACAACAGGTGTTCCAGGTACATTCATCACGAGAGTCACTGGAGTCTCTGCCAGATTAACGGATTCAATGTGTGGGGTGAGTTTTTCTTTTGCCATGCCCATCAATCCACTGTGAAAAGCCCCATGGACTTTTAAGGGAATGATGCGCTTAGCTCCTCTTTTTTTGGCCTCTAAAGTGCCGAGTTCTATCCCTTTTAAGGTACCAGAAATCACTGTTTGTCCAGGGGCATTGAAATTAGCAGCCCATAGATCGCGAGTGAGGCCGAGGTCAGCTACCATGGCTAAGACCTCCTCTGCTGTCATACCGAAAATGGCAGCCATGGTCCCTCTTATCTCTTCGCAGGCGCGGTTCATCCACTTGCCCCTCTCTTCCACGAGAAAAAGAGTTTCAGCAAAGGAGAGTTTTCTGCTAGCCGTAAGCGCCGTATATTCCCCTAGGCTAAGACCTGCACTTACCGAACAAGAAAGTTCTGGAAATTGTTGCTCTACCACGCGCAAGAGAGCCATGCTCGTTACAAAAATGGCGCTTTGGCTATTTTGAGTTTCTGTTAATTTCTCAAGTGGTCCCGAAAAGATCAAATCAGAGAGCGAGCGATTCAATAAGCTATCGGCCTCCTGAAAAGTCTCTCGCGCACGCGAAAAGGAAGTGGCAAAATCTCTCCCCATTCCCACGATCTGGGCTCCTTGGCCAGGAAATAAAAATGCGATCTTTTTTTTCATTGACCTTCCTTGCACAAAATAGTGGATCCCCAGGTAAGTCCAGCGCCAAAGGCCACCAAGAGAAGATTATCACCTTCTTTAATCTCCTTTTCATTGAGGAGTTCGTGGAGAGCTATAGGTAGGGCAGAGGCGCTCGTATTCCCATATTTGTGGACCGTGAGGTAGACCTTTTCATCGGCAATCGAAAATCGTTTTGCAATGGCATCGATAATGCGTTTGTTGGCCTGATGGGGGACTAACCAATCGATATCGCTTTCTTGCATATCGGCTTTTTCAAGACACTCTTTTGCCGCAGCCTCCATTCTCCTCACTGCATGCTTGAAGGTCTCTTTCCCTTCCATCCTAATATAGTGGAGCCCCTGTTCCACTGTCGCTTGGTTGGTAGGATGGCGACACCCTCCCCCGGGCATAATGATAAGATCACAGACTTCCCCATCGGCACCCAAGCACACTTGCTTAATGTGCAATCCTCGCCCCTCTCCTCGAATCACAGCCGCTGCAGCTCCATCGCCAAAAAGGATGCAGGTGCCCCTATCTTGATAATTGACAATGGAGGAGAGCTTTTCTGAAGCAATCAGCAATATAGTTCCATAAATACCCGACTCGACGAGCCCTTTGGCAAGCGAGAGGCCGTATAGGAAACCGGTACAGGCAGCTTGAATATCCAAAGCCGCCGCTTTTTGCGCCCCTAGTTCTTTCTGGACTAAGGCAGCCGTGCTTGGAAAGACGTAATCGGGTGTAAGGGTGGCGACCATAATCAAGTCGACCTCGGAAGGAGTAATCCCTGCTTCAGCAAGAGCTTTTTTTGCTGCAGCGACGGCCATATCGGAGGTGAATTCATCGGAAGCTGCAATGCGCCTTTCGCGCATCCCTGTTCGAGTGAGAATCCATTCATCTGTCGTGTCGACCATTTTCTCTAAATCACTATTTGTGAGGACTTTCTCGGGTAGGTAGGCCCCCATTCCAACAATTCTGGCTTTGCGATCTGTCATAAACTAACTCTTTAAAGAAAAGAGCTTCATTTTACCAAAATAGTCTTAAAAAATAAAGAATGAAGGATAAGAGGATGTCTACAGACAAAAAAATACTTTACGTTTTTACCCTACGCTTTTTTCTCTTCTTTCTCTATTCTGTTTTTATGCGTTACCCCTCTGCTTTATCCAAGCTCATCGCCGTCTTGAGGAAGCTCCCTGGAGTGGGGACTAAAACTGCTGAACGATTCGCTTTTCAAATGATTACTTGGCAAGAAAACGCCTTAAAAGAAATGGGTGAAACCATCAGCACCATCAAGGAAAAAGTTAAAAGGTGCCCTTCCTGCAATTGTTTAATCGAGTCCCTCTGTCCTTTCTGCGATTCCAAAAATCGCCAGAGAGAGCTCCTTTGCATTGTCTCCTCCCCTAAAGATCTCTTCCTCATCGAAGGGACGCACGAATATAAAGGGCTGTATCATGTATTGGGCCCCCTTCTCTCTCCATTGGAAGAAAAAGCTTTCGATCTTCTCGAGATAGACAAACTGAAGAAAAGAATCGGAGAGCAAGGGATTAAAGAAGTTATCTTCGCCTTTGATGCGACGTGCGAAGGCGATGCTACCGCTCTTTTTTTAAAAGAGCAGCTCCATCCGCTCGATATCGCGACATTCCGCCTTGCTTTGGGATTGCCGATGGGAAGCGCCCTTGATTTTATCGACGGCGGCACATTAGCTCGCGCACTTCAAGGACGAAAGCCGTGGTGACACACACTCTCTAGAGAGAAGTTATTGCAAATATTCTCTTCGTGTCATACGATCTCCTCTCATTTTGAGAGTTACTCATGAAGCTCATACGCAATCTCCTATTCTTGTTCACATTGGTGTTATCTGCTTCGCTCCATGCCGATACCTATAGCGATCGCTATGTCGGACAGATTGAAGTTATCTTCCAGAATCTCTCCTCTCCTCTATCCGAAGAGACCGTTTTGCAAAAAATGCAGACGCGAGAAGGTCTGCTCTTTTCTCAAGACCAATTTGATAGAGACCTTAAAGCTCTAGCTGAAGACTACGATTTAATCGAACCGATCATCGAATCGCGGGGCGATTTTCTCTATATCACGCTGAAGATTTGGATCAAGCCGAGGATCTGCTCTATCGTCTTCTGCGGCAATGAAAAGATGAAAACTAAGAGACTGCAGAAAAAACTCGATATCGCGGTAGGGTCGATTTACGACCGCGCCGCTTTTATCGAAGCTTTGAATGAGCTCAAAATTTTCTATCTTAAGAAAGGGTATTTCGATGCTCAGTTATGCTTTGAGATCATGCCTGTCGGATGTGGCGATGAGATCGAAATTAAAATCATCATCGATGAAGGGCGTGCGGGCAAAATAAAAACAATTAAGTTTTGCGGCTTAGATAAACGAGAAGAGAGAGATCTTCTCGAGATGATCTATACGAAAAAATACAACTTCCTTTTTAGCTGGTATACGGGAGGAGGATGCTACCATCGTGAAATGATTGAACACGATCGCCTCTGCATTGTCAACTACATGCAAAATTTAGGCTATGCCGATGCAGAAGTCGACATTCAGATCTGCGAATATGAGAATAGAAGGGAAATTGGAGTCATCATCACGATTGATCGGGGAATTTGTTACAATTTTGGAAGAATTACTTTCTCGGGAAATACCGTCTTCACCAATGAAGAGATTCTAGATGTCTTCCAAGTCTGGAGCCAAAGCCACTACTCTCCCGACGACCTACGCACTACCGCCCTCGCTATTGAAGAACTTTATGGGTCTTGCGGCTATATCGATGCCTATGTCGATGTGAGACTCTCCCTCCATGAAAGTGAGCCCGTTTACGAGGCCCATCTGACCATAGAAGAGGGAGATTTATATACAGTAGGCTTGATTCGCCTTCTCGGCAATTGGTGCACGCAGTCAAGAGTAATATTACACGAAAGCCTTCTCTGCCCAGGAGATGTCTTTAATATCAAAAAAGTGGAAGGAACAGAAACTCGTTTGGTCAATACGGGCCTTTTTAACAGTGTCAACGTCTACCCCGTCCGTCCAGGAGATGACGACGATTGCCGCAGAGATGTCTTTATCGAAGTGGAAGAGACAGACACTGCCTACCTCGGCCTCTTTTTTGGATTTAGCTCTGTCGACCGATTGTTTGCCGGGGTCCAATTTACCGAACGCAATTTTAATCACGCTGGCCTCTTCTCCATCTTCCAAAGAGGTCCTGCTGCTTTGCGAGGGGGAGGAGAATATCTCCACCTCAAAGCCAATATAGGAGATAGAACAACGACTTATCTCCTCCAATGGACCAAACCCTATTTCCTCGATACGCCTTGGATCGTCGGATTTGATCTAGAGAAAAGCGACAACAGGGCGATCTCTCGCGGTTATGAAATTAAGACCTATGGCGGTAACGTCCATGCCTCTTACATCTACAACGAATATCTGAAATACTCGTGGCACTACCGGGCCATCAAAACTCATAACTCAGTCCGTTCGAATACGAGCACACTTCTTGAACAAGAGGCTAGGATCTCGGGCTTTATATCTGCTCTTGGCATCTCGTTCTGTTACGATTCTACCGACCACCCGCGTTGTCCTACCTGTGGCTTGCGCTCGCGCTTAAGCGGCGAACTTGCAGGGTTAGGCGGTAACTTCCAGTTCATGAAGTTTGAGTATTTCAATAGCTATTATTACCCTCTCACTGCCAAGGGTGTGTTTAAATTTCGCCTCGACCTGCAATTCATTCATACCTATGGCAGGACTCAGCCCGAAACTCTCCCCTTAGGCGAACGCTTCTATTTAGGAGGTGAATGCACGGTGAGAGGTTATCGCCCCTATATCATCGGTCCTAAATTTGGAGCCAATGAACCTCGCGGAGGCGTCTCAGCTCTTCTCATCTCCGAAGAGTTCCAACACCCCCTCTTCCCAGGGGTCGACTGGTTTGTCTTTATGGATGCTGGTTCGGTTTCGCTCTCTGAATTCAACATCACTAAACTCCGCAGCAGCGTCGGTTTTGGTTTAAGAGTCTGCTTAATACCGAGCATGCCTTTCAGCATTGGTATGGGCTATCCTATCCATCCTTCTCCTGCTGAAACTCAACGGTTCTTCTTCTCTATGGGCGGATGCTTTTAGAGACAATCTCTTAGAGACGGTGGACAAAAAGGAGTTTTTCACCGATGATAGCAATTCAAATACACGAATTTATAAGATCTAACGAGGATTTATGAAAAAAACTTTACTTTCTTTAGGATTGACAGCTTGCGTTTTCTGCCTCTCTTTTTCGCGAGCAGAAGCAGCAGTTGAGGAGCAAAGCAAGATCGGCGTCGTTAACTTCAAAGTATGCGCCGAAGAATCAAAAATAGGGCGAAAAGAAAAAGAGGCCTTAGAAGAGATTAAAAAGCAAATGACCAAATCTCTCGAAGAAGCCGATAGAGAACTCGTCGACTTGTCGAAAAAATTACAAGATCAAGACTATCTCGATGGCCTCTCTCCTCAAGCAGAAGAGGACTTGAAAATACTCTATCAAGAGAAAAGCCACGAGTTTGCTGAAAACCAAAATCAGTTCTATCAAATGTTGAGTCAAGCGAACTATAAAGTTCTTCAAAATATTCACAAACAAGTGAGCATTGCTGCTGAAAAAATACGCAAAGAGAAAGATTTAACGGCTATTGTCAATCAAGAAACTCTCTTTGCATTTGCTAACAACCTCGATTTAACAAATGAAGTTTTGTCTCAGATGAATAAAGATTATGAGCAAACTAACCCACCAAAACTCGAAGCAATGGCAGAAAAGGCCGCCCCTTAATTATGCAAAGACACACTCCCGTTTTCACCTTACAGGAACTCGCTGATCTAACTCAATCTAAACTCGTCGGCGACCCGCTTTACCCCATCCAAGGCGTCGAAACGATTGAAGAGGCGAATGCGGGAGAGATTACCTTTTTAGCCAATAGAATCTATCTCAAACATCTCACTACGACCAAGGCGGGGGCTATTTTTATCTCCCCCTCTATCCCCCTCCCCAAAGGGCTAAATGCTCTCTTGAACGACACTCCCTCTCTGGCTTTCCAACGAGCTATCGATCTCTTTTTTCCTCCGACGACTCAGAAAGGCTTTGAGGGAATACACCCTTCGGCTGTGATCCATGAAACGGCTGAAATTGGTGAGAATACCACTATTTGTCCCCAGGCAGTCATCGACCGTGGAGCTAAAATTGGAGCGGGCACACATATTGGAGCGGGAGTCTTTATAGGGGCTGATACCGTCGTAGGGGACTCGTGCATTCTTCACCCCCACGTGACTATCCGCGAGGGTTGCATCCTTGGAAATAGAATTGTGATCCAACCAGGAGCCGTGATAGGCTCTTGCGGTTTTGGGTATGTGACAGATGAAAAAGGGCACCATATGCCTTTGCGGCAGGTGGGAATTGTCATTATTGAAGACGATGTCGAGATCGGAGCCAATACGACCATTGATCGAGGAAGGTTTAAGGAGACACGGATTAGGCGCGGCACAAAGATCGACAATCTCGTCCAGATAGCCCACCAAGTCGAATTAGGGGAAGATAATATCGTCGTCGCGCAGGTAGGTATAGCCGGTTCGACAAAAATTGGTAAAAACGTCGTCCTGGCCGGTCAAGTAGGAATTATTGGCCATCTCTCGATTGGAGATCGCGTCATCATTGCTGCAGGCTCTAAAGTCATTAAATCGATTCCAAATGGCGGGGGGGTATTTAGTGGCTCACCTGCAATGCCCATCCGCGAGTTCAACGAACTCATGGTCCATTTCAAAAATCTGCCCAAGCACGTTAAAAAGCTACAGCAAATTGAAAAATCATTAAAAGTAGAAACGGAAGAAGGGTCTACTATCTCTTCTTCATAAGGAGAATTTTCAGTATTTTCTTATCTAAACTGCTCTCCGAGATTTTCCCTTTTTGGATAGCAGATACAAAGAGCTCGATGATCTCTTTAAGAGGTGTAGAGACGATAAAAGCGTCATAACGAGAAGCTAGGAGATCTCCCACGCGCTCCTCGAGATTATTTTCGTCCGATAGGTCGCAGAAATGAAGAGTTTTAGTTCCCCCCACTTCATACATGTAAGCATCTCCGGAAGGGATGAGAACCCTCTCTTGCATGATCTGTTCTTTTCCTAAAATTCCGTGTGCATCTTTAATTCCTTTAGCAAAGGCGCGCACCTCTTCTTCGGTAAAAAAGGGGGTGCTTTCTTTATTGCCAGAGACACACTGGATATGCACTTTCAATCCCTTATTTTGGCCCATGATCGTCTTTCCAAGATCGATGGCCATCTGGATGTTATTCTCTCTTTGTTTTGGTAGGGGATTGTCTTCTTCAAAGTATAGAGAAAGAGCATGGAGAAAGCCATTCGATACCAATAATGGCGTTTTAGAGAGTTGCTGGTAATGCTCAATGAGATAGGCTTCCCGTTTATAACTCCCCTGGTTAAAGTGAATACCCCCGACTTGCCACCTCAAGATCGCATCTTCGGCTTCTTGTTGGACGATGGAATCATAGGTTGCCTCCGTCTTCCAAAACAGAAGTTGAGCAACTTTTTCTTCTAATGTCGTCAGTTTCTCGAGTTCTTTTCTTGCAGCCTCTAAATGGAACATCTCTTGTGGAGGGGCAGTTGGCTCTTGTTGAGCTTTTTCAATAGTCGAAAATGGAAGGGGTAGCTCCCCTTCTTCTTCTGTCCACTCTCTCCCTCGAAAGCGCCCCTTTTTTCTCTTGTTGGGGTCCCCCGCTTCATCATCGGCAGGGTCTTTGGGGATAGCATGGATCCGGTAGAGATGATCAATTGGACCGTTGATGTTCATAGGTTTTCCTTTAAATTAATTTCATTATATCATAGAAAAATTAAGATTATATAAACGCAGGAATCCTCTCAAGCAAAGTTTCCTTGTTTTTGAAAAAAAGGCTCGATAGAATATCGCCTCTATGCCCAATTTTAAACCCTCTGATTCTAAGAGCCTCATCCAAGCAATTGGAAAAGAAAAACTCCTCCAGGCCCTAAAAACTATGCTTCTCATTCGGAATTTTGAAGAGAGGGCAGAATCGGCCTACCAACAAGGAAAAATAGGGGGTTTTTTTCACTCTTACTCGGGCCAAGAAGCCATCCAAACTGCTCTTATCGATGTGTGTGGGAAAAACCACTGGTTTATCGACTTTTATCGTTGCCACGCCCTTGCTCTCCTCTTAGGAGCCACCCCCAAAGAAATCATGGCCGAGCTTTATGGAAAAAGCACGGGAAATGCCAAAGGGCGAGGAGGGTCGATGCACCTTTATACCGATCGGATGCTAGGGGGATTCGGGATTGTTGGAGGGCAGATTCCCATAGGCGCAGGGGCTGCGTTTTCCATTAAATACCTCAAAAAAAAGGGAGAGCTCTCCATTTGTTTTGTAGGGGATGGAGCTCTAGCTCAGGGCTCCTTTCATGAGGCCATGAATATGGCCGGCCTTTGGAAATTACCGCTCCTTCTCATCATTGAAAACAATCAATGGGGCATGGGAACCCATGTCTCGCGAGCAATAGCGACCTCTCCTCTCGCAGAAAAACACGCCCCTCCTTACGGGATGAAAAGCTATACCTTAGACGGAATGGATTACCTCCAAACCTACGAAGGTTTTCAGCACATTTATAAAGAGATGCTCCAATCAGGAGAACCGGTCATGGTCGAATGCCTCTGCGAGCGTTTCAAAGGCCACTCTATCTCAGACCCTGGTCTTTATCGCTCCAAAGAGGCATTGCAAAAGGTCAAGGAGCGCGACCCGATCTTAAATCTCTACGATAAACTACTCTCCGTAGGTTTCATCGATGAAGCACACTACAAATCGATGGATAAAGAACAGAAGGCGATTGTGATTGAAGCCATGGACTATGCTGAGAAAAGCCCTTGGCCTTCTCCGGAAGAACTCGAACAGGACGTCTATGCCCCAAATTGATATCCGCGAAGCGCTGCGCCAAGCCATAGATGAAGAGATGGCGAGAGACCCGACAGTATTTGTCATGGGCGAAGAAGTTGCCGAATACAATGGTCCTTACAAAGTAACCAAAGGACTACTAGACAAATGGGGGCCCACAAGAGTCGTTGATACTCCCATTTCCGAGGGAGGGTTTGCTGGCATAGGGATAGGCGCAGCCATGACGGGACTGCGCCCCATCATCGAATTTATGAGTTGGAATTTCTCCTTTGTCGCAGCGGATCAAATCATCTCCAACGCAGCTAAAATTCATTACATGTCGGGTGGACGATTTTCCGTGCCCATTGTCTTTCGCGGCCCCAATGGAGCCGCCGCTCAGGTCTCTTGCCAACACTCTCATTGCGTCGAAGCGATCTATAGCAATTTGCCCGGCCTTATCGTCGTAGCCCCAAGCACTCCTTTCGACGCCAAAGGATTGTTAAAATCGTCGGTGCGCAATAATAACCCCGTCCTCTTTTTAGAAAATGAACTCGACTACTCACTCAAAGGTGAAGTCCCAGAGGGAGAGTATCTCGTCCCAATTGGCAAAGCCTCCCTCGTTCAAGAAGGAACCGACCTCACTCTCATCTCCTATAGCCGCATGATGGGCTTTTGCAAAAAGGCAATACAGGCTCTTCCCGATCTCTCCATCGAACTCATCGATCTGCGCACTATTAAACCACTCGATCTCCCTACCATTATCCAGTCGGTGAAAAAAACTCATCGGTGTGTCATCGTCGAAGAGGCGCATTATTTTGGAGGTGTCGCTGCCGAAATCACAGCCCAACTCATGCAGCTGGCCTTTGACTATCTCGATGCCCCAGTGGTCAGAATCAGTCAAAGAGAGACGCCTATGCCTTAC
>JBIOXR010000094.1:0-10042 GCA_044869735.1 Chlamydiales bacterium | reverse complement strand
GGTGCCTGTGAAAAAAATCGCGCCACTCAAACAAAGCAGCTCCCATTGGAACGCCAAGGGCTTTGGCTTCATTAGATCGAGCAATGATGCATCCGTCGTTATTAGAAAGGACAACGACAGGGCGTTTCCGGTAGGAGGGATTAAACAGGCGCTCGCACGAAACGTAGAAGTTATTGCAGTCGAGTAAGCCAAATAGTTTATTTTGGGCGATGGATGACATAAGTGACGACCCCCCACACTTCAAATTCGCCCCCCTCTTCAATCGGGAGTGGAGGATAGAGGGGGTTAGCAGCATAGAGAATGACTTTGCCTCTCTCTAGAGAGAGCCTTTTCACCGCAAACTCTCCCTGGATCAGGGCGACGATGATATCCCCTTTTTTTGCCTGAAGCGACCGGTCGACAATCAATATATCCCCTCCGAAAATCCCGACCCCTTCCATCGAATCTCCTTGGACCCGAATAAAAAAGGTGGCGGCTGGGTGGGCGATGAGGAGTTCATGGAGATCGAGGGGGCGCTCGAGGAAATCATCCGCCGGCGATGGAAATCCGGCATGTACCCCTTCTTCAAAGAAGGGAAGAGGATAAGATTTTAATTTCATGCTCGAAATCTTATTAAAAAATAGATAAAATTAATATTAAAAAAATACTAATTATTATTGACTTTTTTATAATTTTATTTTAAAATAATATAAAAAATTATTGTATAAAAAAATGACACAACACATTGGCAGAGGCCATCCTCTTTCTACTACTGACTCAATAGCCCCAGTGGTTCTTTCCCCTCGTGGGCTTTTAATTGCGATTTCATTTGTAGCTTTTGCTGCTATTGGAGGGTTGGGAGGTGGAGCCATTGCAAGCCATTTTCTCATTTATTCTTCGCAGTACTTATTGATAGGTGGAATGGTGGGAGGAGGCATTGCTATAGGAGGTACTTTCGGATCTATGGTGGCCATGGTAACGAGTTATCTCTGCGAACAAAAAAAAATAGAGCCTCTCACACTAGAGAGGGAACAAGATCTCGAGAATGACGATGGCCTTCTCGTAGTAGATAGGTATAAAGGCGTTATTCCTGCTGAGGGGATGAAAAGGGGCGGAGGATATCACAAATGGTTAAATCGCAAAGCGTTATTCAATAGAGTCGTTGCCCCAAGAAGAATAGAATTTCTCGAAGAGACCGTCTACCCGAAAAAGGGAGAAAAGGCAGAAACGGAAGAGATCCATTTTGGAAAAGGCAGACTATCGGATGAGAGTTTTAAAACGATGGTTTTAAAAGAAAAAATAAAGACGAAGAAGAAAAAACACAAGACGGTCATTAAAGGTAATAGAGAATTTTACGAATATGGGAAGAAAGGAAAAGGGTATTCCGAATACGCCAATAGTTATCTAATTTTTGCCAATGACAAACATTATGGGGGCGGGATTTTTAATGGCCACGTCCAAGAAGAGACGATCATTGCTCAGTTTAAAGGCTTCCTGCCTTTGCGCTACCTTGCTGGTAAGTTTGGCTTGCACCTAGCTCCGACAGCGAAAGGCAACTCAAAAGAGCCAGAGCCTTACTTCGTTTTTGATACGAGGCAGCACCACGTGATGGATAACGACATCTATGGAGAGAAACTCTACAAGGTGAAGTCGGGCAAAGTAAAAGACCATGTAAGAACAAAAGGCCTAAGCCAATCTCCGGTTACTTTTGCCGGGATTGCCGCAAAACCTTGGCCGATCACTCCGCGCAATGCTTATACTAAAGAAGACCTCGAGTACCACGCTAAAGCTGCCTATATTGCAATGGAAGGGATAAAGCTAGCAGAAGAGAAAAAGGGGAAGAAGAAGAAAATCTGTATCCACACGGGAGAATGGGGGTCTGGAGTTTTTCACAATAGTGTTAAGGCGATGACTCTTCTTCAGGTGGCAGTGGCCATGAAAATCGGGGGTGTTACTCTGGTATTCCACAATATGACGGGTCAAAGAGAAGGGTACACCAAAAAATTTTTAGCAGAGTGCATAGATATAGTAAAAGATAAAGGCACTTTAGAGGACGTGATTTCCTACATCCTGGAACAACAGGATGAGGACGATTCGTGGGCCCCTATGCGACATGTGCCACAACAAAATCAAAATAAAGAAGGGAAATAATGGGTAGTAGAGCTTCATCAATAGGCGAAGAGAATATTCAACCTCGCCATAGAACTTCACATGAGGAAAAGAGCAAGAGTGCTTTAGGCAAAGACGCGGTTTGCGTCGTTAGTGCCGTATTTTTTGCCGTCCTTCTCGCCGGCGGCGTAGCCATTGCTATCAGCCATCCAGGCTCGTGGATCATGGTGGCAGGCGCTGGAATGGCCGTTGCAGCAGGAATGGGTTTTGTTGCCTCGGTGATAGCTGGGTTTGTCCTGTGGCACAACGGGAACAAAGAGAATAAGGAAAAAGTCGAAACCAAACAAACATCGCGCGACGAAGGGCCAGAAGAAAGCGACGAAGAGAGAGAGACAAGAAAAACTCAAAATAGAAATGAAAGCGAACCCGTGCGCAAAAAACACCGCAAAAAGAGAAAGAAACGGACGGAAGAAGCCTCAGAGGTAGGCCCTGCGAGCAGAACAGAAAAGAAGAATGCAAAGCTGGGATCAAAACCATACTTTAGTGCAACTGATTCTGAGAGACAGGTGCATTTAGATGTTAGAGAGGGTTTTATTCCTGCAGCATGCTTGAGAAGAAAAGGCGATTATCGCAATTGGTTAAACCGAGAAGCAAAGAAAAGAAGTTCTCCTAATCGTATGGAGCTTCTTAAAACAACCGTTTATCCCCACACCAAACGCCCCCAAGATGAAAAGATTCATTACGCCACTGCGACGATGAAAAAGGGGGCATTTAGAAAAATTTTAACGAAAAGGTTTACTGGTCGAGAGGACTGGGATGTACGTCATGAGAGAGATTGGTTTGATTTTGGAAGAAGCGATACCACCAATGTCCGCCACAACTGCGTCGTCTTTGGCAATTCAAAGCATTTTGGTGGTGATAGCTTTAAATCGAATGCACAAGAAGAGAAGATTTTTGCTAGTATGCCTAAAGCAATGCATTTGCATTATTTAGCATCTAAAAATGGAGAAAAGTTGCAGCCGGCTTTTAAAACGAAGAGTGGAACTCTTGAACCACGCCCCTATTTTATCTTTGATTGTAAAGAAGAGACATCAATTCCAGATCATCTCGATAGTAAAGGACTTGCAAAGGCGAAAGCCGGAACCATTGCCTCTCAGTTGCAGCCAGGAGCAAACCGCCCGTTGACACTCGTAGGGATAGCAGCCCCCAATGTCCAAGGAGGCAAATATACAAAAAGCGATCTTACTTATACTCTAAAAGCGGCCTATATCGCTTTTAATGGAGTAAAGATAGCAGAAGCAGAAGCATCTGAAGACGAAAAAAAACCCTACGTGATCGATTCAGGAAATTGGGGATGCGGGTCTTTCGGAGGCGATAAAAAAGCAATGTATATCCTCCAGATCACTGCAGCGAAAATGGCAGGGGTTCGCCTCGTGATTCATAGCAAAGAAAAAGGGGATCATCAACTCTTCAATGATTGTTGCGAAATAGTAGACAGTTTTGCAAAACCACAGGATGCGATCGAGTATATCCTTAAAGATCAGCGCAGAGGTAAAACTAAGGAAGTGGATTGATTTTATAATCCTTTCTTGAGAGAAAGGGGGAATGAATCCCTTATGGAGCATTCCCTATACCTTACTGCCAATGGCAGGGGCCCTTTTGGGAGGGCTTTTCTCTTCATTTTCCCGTCCTAAAAAAAGCGTTCAGAGTTTTATCGAACATTTTGTAGCCGGCATCGTCATTGGTGCAGTAGCTATTGAATTGCTGCCTCGCATCTTAGGGAGGGGTAAATGGGGCGTCGCCCTAGGCTTTGCCCTAGGTGCTGCTCTTATGATTCTGTTACACGAGTGGGCTCATCATCTCAAAGAGGAGAAGGGAAAAAAGACACTCCCTTTGGGTTTGATCGTGGCTTCGGGTATCGACCTCTGGATCGATGGCCTATTAATCGGTCTCTCTTTTCTCGTGGGGAGAGGGAGTGGTCTCTTTATCGCCTTCTCTTTGACTTTCTGTGCTTTTTTCCTCAACCTCGCCGTAGCTGCCGCCTTGAAAAAAAGGGAGTTCGAGAAAAAAGCCGTGATGGGAGTGAGCGCTCTTTTGGCTTTGACTCTCCCTTTGGGGGCTTTAGTCGGCGCGCTTTTAATGAGTCATTTCTATGACAACTTTGGGCCTGGCATCCTTGCATTTGGAGTAGCAGCGCTTCTCTTTTTGGGCGTCGAAGAACTTTTAGGTGAATCGCATGTCGAAGAAGAAACCCCCTGGATCACTGCCGCTTTTTTTGTCGGCTTCTTATTTATCTTGGTGGTAGAGAGTTTCTTCGGAGGGAGATGATCCGCCTTGGCCTCTGCTGTACCTTTTTTAAACAACCCATTCACTTCCATACAGCAAGGGCGACTTATGTCAAAAAGCTCGAAAACCCCCGTGCCTATTTATCAAACGTTGTCAGGAATAACAGCCTCTCTTTACAAGCGGCTCTTGCTTATTGTGCTCGGCAGGGCATTGGTTCTTTTCGCGTGACGAGCGAATTTCTCCCGTTAGTAACATATCCTGGAGTTGCCTATGCGATCGATGATCTAGAAGAGAGCAGTGCCATTCGAAAAGATCTAGAAACTTGCCGTAGATTTGCCCAAACAAACGGTATTCGTTTGACGCTGCACCCCGATCAATTTGTCGTCTTGAATTCTCCCCATCCTTCTGTTGTAAAAAGTTCTCTCGGCGAACTCGAGTACCATGGGAGATTAGCTCGGCTTTTAGGAGCTGATGTGATTACTCTCCACGCAGGAGGAGTCTATGGAGACAGAAAAGCAGCTTTGCGTCGGCTCTATCTTCATCTACAGGATCTCTCTTTTGAGACAAGAAAGCTCCTTGCTCTTGAAAATGACGACAAGTGCTTTACTCCTTCCGATCTTCTGCCTCTTTGCAGGCATGCCAAACTCCCCTTTGTCTACGACGTCCATCACCATCGATGTCTTCCCGATGCACTTTCTATCGAAGAGGCCACGCAGCAAGCTATCGCTACTTGGAAAAGGGAGCCTTTATTTCATATTTCGAGCCCTCTTGAAGGGTGGAAGAAACCACGCCCGTTCCGGCACGCGTCGTTTATCCATTTCCGCGATTTCCCTGCCTATTGGCTCCAACTGAAGAACCTTTTTACCCTCGAGGTCGAAGCAAAAGCCAAAGAGGTAGCCGTGCTACGGCTAAGAAAAGCTCTCTTGCAAAGAGGGGTTGCTCTTTACCCCTGCGATCCTCTAGTGTGAAAAAAAAAGAGGGGGAATATGCTTGTCAAAGAGAGGGGAGGCGTTGCCGAATGCCGCAAAAAGTATGCCCAAGAGCTCGAAAGGGTAGAAAAGTATTGGCGCACGGCGAATTATTTAGGAGCAGCTCAGCTCTATCTCAAAAGCAATTTTCTCCTTCAGGAACCTTTAAAACCGGAACATATCAAAGATCGACTGCTAGGCCATTGGGGAACCGTGCCGGGGATTAACCTCGTCTATGCCCATCTCGATCGGCTGATCCGCTCGTTTGATCTCGATCTATTTTTGATTACCGGCCCGGGCCATGGAGCGCCCGCCAACTTGGCCAATCTCTACCTCGAAGGGTCGTTGCAACTCTATTACCCCGAATTGACTCACGACTATAAGGGCTTGGCTAAGTTCATTAAAAGTTTCTCCTGGCCCGGAGGTTTCCCCAGCCATCTCTTTCCCGGAATTCCTGGTACTATCCTCGAAGGAGGGGAGTTAGGTTATGCCCTCTCTACTGCTTTCGGGGCTGTCATGGATAATCCCGATCTCATCGTAGCTTGTTTAATAGGCGACGGGGAAGCTGAAACGGGCCCGACGGCGGCAGCATGGCATTCGACTAAGTTCCTCGATCCGAAAGAGTCGGGGGCGGTCCTCCCTATTCTTCATCTCAATGGGTACAAGATCGCCAATCCCACGATCTTTGGAACGATGAGCAATGAAGAGCTATTCGAACTCTTCCGCGGCTATGGTTATGAGCCGCATATCGTAGAAGACCCCGACCTCCATGCCGCTCTATTTTCTGCACTCAATAACGCTTATGAAGCGATACGCATGATCCAAAAAAGAGCGCGCGAAGGACAGCGTCTCTCCAAACCGCGTTGGCCTCTGTTGATTCTTCGCTCTCTTAAGGGATGGACGGGCATCAAACAAATCGATGGCTTGCCGATTGAAGGGTCGTACCGTTCACATCAAATTCCTGCTAAGGATCTAAAAACGCGCCCCGACGAGTTGCATCTCGTCGAAGCGTGGCTCCGCTCCTACTGCCCTTCCGAGCTGTTTGAAGTGAACGGAGCTCCCAAAAAAGAGATATTGGAAAATTGTCCTCTTGGAGAAAAACGAATGGGATGCAACCCACATACGCTCGGAGGAAATATCGTAAAACCGCTGGCTCTTCCCGATATTGCTCAATTCGCTGTCTCTCCCACGAAGAAAGGTGCCCCCTTGCACGGCGGTGCTAAAGTAAAGAATGTCTACCAACTGGGCCTCTATCTTAAAGAGGTTGTAGCGCGCAATCCCTACAATTTCCGGGTATTTTCTCCCGATGAATTAGAATCTAATCAGCTGGGAGCTATTTTAGAAGCGACGCACAAAAACTACCAATGGCCGATCGGCCCCTATGACAGCCATATTGCCAAAGAGGGGAGGGTCATCGAGGTGTTGAGTGAACACCTTTGCCAAGGGTGGCTCCAAGGGTATTTACTGACGGGTAGGCATGGACTATTCCCTTCCTATGAGTCGTTTCTTGGCGTGGCAGCTACGATGATTGGCCAATTTGGCAAATACCTGAAATTCGCCCGAGAGACGGCATGGAGAAAGCCATTTGCTTCTCTCAATTATCTCGAAACTTCGACCCTTTGGCGTCAAGAACACAACGGTTTTTCACACCAAAACCCAGGATTGATCAATACGCTTTTAAACATGAAAGCCAATATTGTGAGAATCTACTTGCCCCCCGATGCAAATTGCCTCATCAGCACCGTCGACCACTGTTTGCAAAGCAAGGGCTATGTCAATCTCGTCATCGCCAATAAAAATGAGATGCCCCAATGGTTGACGATGGAGGAGGCGATTGCCCATTGTAGAGCAGGGGCCTCTGTATGGAAATGGGCCAGTGTCGATGAAGGGGTAAATCCCGATGTCGTCTTAGCAGGAATCGGAGATATGCCCCATCTCGAAGTCATGGCCGCTGCCTATATTCTAAGAAAAGAGCTTCCCGAATTAAAAGTGCGCGTCGTCAATATCACCGATTTACTCATCTTGGAAAAAGAGACCATTCACCCTCACGGCCTCGATGATGAGATGTTTGAGGCTCTCTTTACCAACGATCGCCCCGTCATCATCAATTTCCACGGTTATCCCTCCGCGGTAAAACAACTTCTTTTTGGACGAGGGGTCAAAGATCGCTTTTTTATCAACGGCTATATCGAAGAGGGAACGACGACCACTCCCTTCGATATGATGGTGCGCAATAAAACAAGTCGCTTTCACTTAATCATGCAAGCCATTCGGCATGCGGTTCCTTTTAATCCTGCAGTCGCAGCTAAGGCCAATGAGCTGGTGAGCCATTACGAATATGTCCTCGTCCAACATAAAGAGTATATCGAAAAAAATGGGAAAGACCTTCCTGAAATAGATGAGTGGAAATGGGATTGACTCTTGTCATTAATGCCGGTTCGAGCAGCCAAAAATGTGCCCTTTTTGAAAAAGAGAGTCGGTCTCCGCTATGGAGAGGTTCTTTTGATTTCCATGAGAGCGAAGTAAAAATCTACCGCAAAGAGGAACTCGTCCTCTCTAAAAAGAAAAACTTCCACTCAACTCAAGAGGCTTTGGAGTGTTTACTTCAAGCCGTTCACGAACCCATTGCGCTGGTAGGGCACCGGATCGTCCATGGCGGAGAAAAGTTGATTCGACCCACTCTTTTGACAATAAAAGTAAAAAAAGAGCTCGAGTTACTCTCTTCTTTGGCTCCTCTGCACAATAAAGCGGCTTTGGAAGGGCTAAATTGCGCTGAAAAACTCTTTCCTCAAGCTCTGCAATATGGTGTCTTTGATACAGCTTTCCATGCAACCCTTTCTGAAGTTGCTGCGACGTATCCTCTTCCTTACTCATGGAAAAAAGAGGGGGTGCGTCGCTATGGTTTCCATGGCATTAGCCATGAGTATTGTTCCAAAGAGGCGGCTTTATTTCTTAAAAAGCCCATCGAACAGTTAAAAATGGTGGTTTGCCACTTAGGGGCCGGATCTTCTCTTTGCGCGGTAAAAGGAGGAAAAAGCGTCGATACGACCATGGGATTTACCCCTTTAGAGGGGTTGATGATGGGAACGCGCTCGGGCTCGATCGACCCGGGGCTTCTTTTCTACTTACTAAAAAATAAAAAAATGGAAGAAGAGGAACTGGAGAAAATTCTCTATTCTAAATCGGGGCTTTTGGGTATTTCTGGTATTTCAGAAGACATGCGCGAGATCGAAGAAGAGGCTTCAGAGGGCAATCTGAGGGCCTCTTTAGCGGTTGAAATGTTCCTCCATCGGTTAAAGAGTTTTCTCGGGGCAATGATAGCCGTTCTTGAGGGAGTCGATGTGATAGTTTTCACCGCAGGCATTGGGGAAAATAGTTCTCTCGTGCGCAAAAAAGTTTGTGCTTCTCTAGCATATCTTGGCGTTGAGATCGATCCAAAAAAAAATGAAGTGAAAAGCAATGACGATAGGGAGATTTCCACGTCCCATTCGAAAATACGTGTTCTCGTAATCCCTACGAAAGAGGAGTGGGAAATTGCACATCAGGGGAGCCGCGTCGATTTTAAGTAGAGATACTCCTTCCAAATAAAAATAATAATCAATACATCCACCAAATTTAATATTTGGATCGGCAATGAGTAAAAATAAAATGATTTGTAAGTTTGATAGATGATTAATAGAAATAAAAATGCGATGGCCACGGGAAAGGCCCAGAGTTTTCTAAGGACTAGGTTGATAGAAAGAATGACCTTCGCTAGCCCACTGATGATTAATATGATAGCAATAAAAGTACGCACATCGGTCGTCAGATGGGCAGAGATATATTCGACCCATTTAAGAATCAATCGATTGGGTATTCTAAATACATGGTAACCGACCACGTGGGAAAAAAAATTTAAAATAGAGGCCTGATTCAAAAAAAGGAACATCACCCCACCGAACAACTCGATCATTCCATCGACGCCCTTTAAGAAAATCGCAAGGGTAAATAGTTTTTGGAAGGCTTTTGAAGAGGAGTTCATCTCTTCATTTAAACACCCCCATAGTTTTTTTTAACGCAAAAACTAGATAATTTAGTATAATTTATTGCATGCAAGGAGTTTATGAATCTTTTTATGCTCTACCTGACGAGCTCAATGTCAAGATCTTAACTTATCTTTCCCTGCAAGAGCAGCGAGTGATGGAAAGTGTCTCTTGTTATTTTAGGAACTTGTTGCAAGACACTTCGCGTTCTTCGGGCTTATACAATCCCAGTAAGTCGTTATGTACTAACATCCATACCTCGACAAAAGAAAAAAATAGTGTCGGGTATCGTTGGGGGTATACAGATAGAAAAGCCTCTTCTATCTATCTTTCTGAGAATGGTAGGAGGGTTATCCTCAGCTCTCTTTTCCCCGGTAGTCTTTCTAAATATGGTCGCCATCTCTACTTTCTTCCGGAACATAAGGATTATTTTCACTATAACGTCGAAGAGGAGATGCTGGATGAGGAATTTTTTTGGAAGGGGGAGTGGCTTATTTTGGATGCTCCTACTTCTGTCTATGCGATTAAAAAAAACGAGGAGAATTTTTTTTTAGAGCATGGGAATTTTAGAAAAAAAGGTTTCTCTTCCAATTTCGAAAAAGGGAAATATGCTTTTTTCAAAGAGGGACAGATTTTTCTTTATCATGTAGAATCCGACTACGCTACCGAATCCCTATT
>JBIOXR010000093.1:0-7731 GCA_044869735.1 Chlamydiales bacterium | reverse complement strand
AGCATAGTGACGACTCGGTCTTCTCCTCCCAGATGGAGTTCTTTTTTTAAGATTTCCTCTGCGACATCTTTAGAGATGACCTTGTTGAGAACCGCACGGATCATCTCCCGTTCTTTGATTCCCTTGACCATTTCACCAAAAGAGTTTGTCAGAAGTGAAATTTCATCTTTCTTTTCGGTTTTCGGAAGGGAAACGGCTTCATATTTCCCCTCTCCCACGTCGATTGCAGCTTGAGCTAAGCGCGAGATCGGGCGGGAAATAGTTTTTGCTAGGTGGTTGAGGATAAAAAGGGCAAGAAGAGTCACCAGCCCTGCTATTAGCAAAATTTGAAAGGTGATCCGCGTGGTGACATGCTGGATTAGTTCATTTAATGTCTTTCTTAAGACCGCCTCTTGTTGTTGGAAATCGCCCCCTCCGGAGCCTTGTAATATAGTGCGTATCTTTGATGCGGTATTATGGAGATCGCTCTGGACTAGATAACTCGCTAAGATCGCTATGAGGAGAGTCATCGCAACGAGAAGGGATCCAATAGAGAGGAGTAATTTGGTTTTGAGTTTCATTTGAGTATTACGAGACTTTTGGAACTGCCGGTTAAGTTGATATAGCCCGTGGGAGTGATAGCAATCGCATCTTCAATCCTCACTCCTCCTATTCCAGGTAGATAGATCCCCGGTTCAATGGTGATCACCATTCCCGCTTCTAAGGAAAGGTCGCGGTGAGGAGAAATATTTTTTATCGTCGGCGCTTCGTGCACGTCGAGGCCTAAACCATGGCCTAAGCCGTGAGTGAAATATTCACCATATCCCGATTTTGAGATGAAACCGCGGGCAGCTTCGTCCAGATCGCCAATTCTCGCTCCTGCTCGACACAAGTCCAAAGCTGCTTTTTGGGCTTTGGCAACGATAGCGTAGATTTTTTTAAGGCGAGGATCGGGAGGGCCGAAAAATACGACGCGTGTCATATCAGAATTGTAATGGTCGAGTTTGACTCCAATATCGATCAAGACACATTGCCCCTTCTTCAATTTAGAAGTACCGGCGCGGTGGTGCGGCTCCGCGGCGTTTTTCCCAAAGGCAATGATGGGTTCGAATCCGTTCCCCTCTGCCCCTTTTTGTAGCCAAAAACAAGAGAGAGCAGCGGCCACCTCTTTCTCTGTGATCCCCTCCTTAAGATAGCTGACAGCAAAGTCGTATCCCAAAGCTCCCCACCGGTTTGCTTTCTTTAAAAGAGAAATCTCTTCTTTATCTTTAACTTGTCTGAGATTCTTCACAGGGGAAGCAAAAGGAATCAGGGAAACCCGTTTTGGTAGGCTGTTTTTTAATTCTAGATAACGTTGGACAGAGGTGAAGGTGTGATCGAATCCTATCGAAAGAGCTTTTTTGCATCGCGCAAGTAAAAAATCGTTGAAAGTACTCTTGGAGCCATACCCAGTTGTCAAAAAAACGGGAAAGGGTGAGCTTTTTCTTGCCGATTCAAAATAACGACCATCTACGAATAACGCAGCCTCTTTTTTGGATAGGAGCAGTCTCCCTAAAGAAAGAGAGAGGCCAGTGAGATAATAAAGATCGATGGGATCATCGATGATAAAAAAGGAGAAATCGGTTTTTGCAATGAGCTTTTTTAGTTTTTGGAACCGTGATTTTAAAACCATTTTGCTATGTCCTTTTCCATGAGAAGAGCCATGGTGGGTTTTCCCAGAGGACATTGGGTGTTCTCTTTACACAATAGGAGTTTCTCTACCACAAGGCTTGCTTCTTCCATGGTTTTACACGTTTTTCGGATCTCTCGGCAAAGAGAAAATGCAACTCTTTTTTGGATTTCTTCGCGGACGAGCTTTTCGGTAGGGACTTCGAGGAGCTGGTAGATCAACGATTCTATCTGATCCGCTTCAAAAGGAAGGGGTAAAGAATCGATCGCATAGGTACCGCGCCCCAGGGAACGCAGTTCGATTCCTAGAGGTACAAGATAGGGAGAGAGTTCCTCTGCTTGAGCCTCTTGCAATGGAGAAAGGGAGAGGATCAAAGGAAGGAGTAATTGTTGATGTGCAAGTGTAGCATTTTGGAAAGAGTCGTAAAAAATTCGCCTCTTTGCGGCCATTTCGTCAAAGACAACAAGGGTATGAGGAGCGACATGGGGAAGCATAAGGCCTTCCATAAAAATATAACCCTCAAAAAGAGCCAAAATTTCCCTTTTCTTTTGGATAAGAGAGGGTGTCGTATACGAAGGGGGAGGAATAGGGAGAGAAATAGGAGAGTGGACAAGAGGGCTCTTTGGCGGCTCTACATAGGTAAGAGGCGGGGTGGGTATATGGAGTGTTTTTTCAATTGCGCGGAGAAGAAACTGTCGAATGGTTGCTTCTTCGCGCAACCGGACGACAATTTTTTGTGGATGGACATTGGCATCGATCCATTCTGTGGGAAGAAAGAGATGGAGGAGAAACCCTGGGTATCGATCGGTGGGGATTCTCGTCCCATATCCTTCAGAAACAACTGCAGATAAGAAAGGTGAGACTACAGGCCGACCGTTGATAAAAAGTGTTTGGTAATGACGATTCGGCTTATGGGCGGCAGGCAGAGAAAGATAACCAAAGAGATGGCAGGGCGTTTCCTCCAAGGTACATGGGAGGAGAGAAGTGGCAAAAGAAGTGCCGAGAAGTGTTTCAATGCGTTTAAGATAACTTGTATCAAAAGAAACAGGGGGCAAAGAGAATTCTATTTTATCATCGGAGATCCATTCAAAACCAACGTGAGGATGGGCAAGTGCAGCTCCAATGAGAATTTTGTGGATTTGCCCTTGGTCGTGGCTCTCGCTTTTTTGAAAATGTTTGCGCACAGGGATATTATAAAATAGGCGCTTGACCTCAACAGAAGTTCCTTTTGTACGAGGTGCTGGTTGAAACGAGACGATCTTTCCCCCTTCTACTCCCATGGTCATGCCGCCTCGTTCTCCTTCTAGAGCAGTATGAAAGGCCATTTTCGATACGGATGCAATGGATGCCAAGGCTTCGCCTCGAAATCCAAGAGTTTTTAAGGTCTGGAGATCTTGCGTTGTTGTTATTTTGGAGGTAGCATGCCGTTCGATGGAGAGAAGAAGATCATCTCCTGACATGCCCGTGCCATTGTCTTCGACGCGAATCAAGGCGCGTCCCGCCGCTTTAGTCTCTATTCGAATGAAGGTAGCAGAGGCGTCTATAGCATTTTCGATGAGCTCTTTGACGCACGAAGCAGCAGACTCAATTACCTCTCCTGCTGCGATTTGATTGATGGCGTTATCGTCTAAGACGCGGATACGTGAAGACAAAGTAGATTTAAAAAAATGATTTACTATAATGACCCATACTTAAGAATAACCATATTGAGGTTATTATGCCAAAAGTTCTTCCGACGAGAGGAGGAGAACCACTTCCACCCAAAAAGGGAGTTGCGGCTGCACGCGAAGAAGAGCTCAAAGAATATCTCTTACTTCAAGGGAAGATCAATCGTCTTCAAGAACTTCTCGTATTGATTAAATCAGTGCAAGATCAGGAGAGTGCACAAACAGCAGCTCCTCTCCCGCAAGCCCAAGCAGGCGCAATGCCTAAAACAAAGGCGGCCCAAGCGGGTGCGTTGCCGGGAAAAAGAGTCTCAAAGATGGCTGCTGCGGCAGCAGCTCCAGCAGCCCCGACTCCAACCGCCCGCAAGGTAGCAGCGGCCCAAGCAGGAGCAGCGGCCCCCGGTACACCTATCGATACTCTTCAACAACTCGAACAGGAGATAGCAGATCTCGAGAAATCGAAAGGGAGTTACAAAGATGTACTCCCTCTTCTTCAAACGATTCTCGAGTATTTGCAGGAACCGGGGAAATTAGATCCCTCGACGCTACCCCAATTTTTCAATGCACTAATAATGTTGCAACAAAAAATGGGATCGCTTCCCCCCGATCTTCAAAAAACGGTCCAAGCCATTTTTGCCTCGTTGCAAAACCTGAAAGTACCAGGAACAGGTCAAGATCTCTCTTCTCTTCTCGCAGCTTATATCGTCTATGGTTGGTCTTCCGACTATTACCATATGACACCCCCACCCAACATCTCTCCTCAAGACTTCCTCAAAGAAGAGGCGAGCAATTATTCGCTCAATACCTCGATCCCTTTTTTTGCCAATGTGAGCAAAGATATCTCTTCTGATATTCAATCTTATCCCTTTGTTTCGGGTACATCCATTTCTTTTACCTTGTTCTCAACTAATTTCCTTACCGCCCTTGTCCAGCAACTCCAATCGATCCCACCCGATGAAATGAGCACTGTTGTTGCAGCGGTTAAGGCCTCTTATACGCAAGCCAATGATCAATTGACAAAGCTGTCAAAAGATCTCACCAAGCTCCAAAATGAACTAACCTACAATCCCCCTACCACCGATCTAGCGTACGAAATATCCTATCTTCAGCAATTGATAAGCATGCTGCAACAAGATATCGGCAGTAATCCCACAATCGCTGCTAAATTGCAGAAGTATCAAAGCGAGTTAGCAGCCATCATGCAAAAATACCCCAATCTCTCCTCAGATGACATCACAACTGTCCAAAACATCTTTAACGATGTGAATACCTATGGATCGCAACTGCCCGACAACCAAAAACAGGCTTTTATGCAAACCGAACTTCAACTATTCAAAACGATGATTTCTGCCAATACGACGAATGTCGCAGAACTTCAAAAAGAGATCGATGCTTACAACACACTCGCCTCAGCGGAGGCGCAGATTAAAGATCTGGCTACATTACTGTCGCTGATTGGCAGTCAGGGACTCCTTTCACCACAGAACCAACAACGATTCATTGAGGACATACAAAGCCTTCTCGCTGAACAAGGCTCTTTACCACCAGGAACGCAGCAATATATCACTACAGCCTTGAATTATATAGGCAGTCTCACTGGAGGGAGTGATTCAAAGTCGTTTTCTTATTCTAGCCTCATTGGTGATTCATTAATTTATAGTTGGACTCAGCAGTATGAAGCCTCGACTTCTAGCCCTACACCCGATGGTTTGAAGGCCTTTCTTCAACAAAAAATTCAACAATTTAGCCAAAATTCGCCCTCCGACTTTGTAACAAACGTCACAAATGAATTGAATGCCGATATGAAAAGTTTTCCTGCACCTGCGGATGGACAAGGGATACTTGCCAATTTTACCGACCCTAATTTTTTGGCTACCCTAAGCAGCGCGATGGTGTTGCAACCTCCAGGGCAAGGCCCAGCTAACTTTCTTATAGGCATTGCAAATCAAATGCAAACGGTGATCGATAATGCTCAGTCTTCCATTAGTGATATGACCAACTCCATCAAAGAATACAACGCCCTAAATCAAATTTATCAGCAGGCTTCGGACCAATTATTTCACAATTTGCTTTGGACAATGCCTCTACAACAATCCTTTTATGAAGTCATTTTGGATTACTACATGCCACAGCAAGAAAGTTATCTCAATTCACTTGCCAGCGTCCTTTTTTATTCCAACTTTGGGTCGAGCATGGATAACTCCATTCTCGCCAATATCACCGGATTTTCGAACGCTGGTAGTTTGTACGACTTTTATAACTGGTTGCAAGTGCGTGCTAATCAAGGGAAGGATTATTATACCGGCGATCCCGCGCAAGCGCAACAAGAGGTAGAGCAGGAACTTGAAAGCCTACAAGGAAGTGGAGATCCCCCCACGGGAGGGCAAATTGGAGAGGCAGAAAGCGCTTTAGCTACCATAAGCGCAAAAGAAGCAGAGATCCTCCAAGATGAAAAAAGTGGCAAGCTGACACAGGCTCAAGGGTCAAAACTCATTGCTGAGCTCGAAACTACACGTAGCCAGCTCAATGCGGCTTTAATCAAAATGAAGGATTTGGCCAAAAATTTATCAGATCTCCAATTTTCGCCAGCTACAACTTCAAAACAAGTATGGGAATTAGTTAATGGTAGAATTGAACGAGTTACCGTTTATACTCCTATTCCAAATACATTTGTCATTACGACAAAAGATGGTCAATCAACGGGTGTTGTACTCACCAATATTCAACAAGACGAAAATACCTTGGTCAATGGATCAGCGGACGATGGAGGCCTCCCTGCTATTTATCAAGGAGTGACGGCCAACCAGTCGGATTGGAGTTCGCAAAGCCAAACCAACCAGATGAACCTACAGTTGGTGATGACAGAAATTCAGCAAGAATGGACGATTGTAAGTTCAGCGCTGACATCGCTCAATCAAATGTATCTCACCTTTGCTCGTGCAATCATGAGCAAATAATAACGCGGCGGGCGACTCTTTCTCCAAGAATCATCCCTTGCTTGTGATCTAAGGGATAGTGGATACCTGCCCAGATTCTCGAATGTCCCGATTCTTCTGCCATATCTCTCCATTTTGATGCCGATTCAGGGAAATAATAAGAGAGGATAGTGGCTCCCGCTCCAGCCATAGAGGAATGACCTGATGGATAACTTGGATGAAGGGGTGAGGGGATGACATATTGTATCGTATTGTCGAGGACCTTGGGTCTATCAATGAGGTAATAATATTTAGCACTTAAGCAGACAATGGCGGTGTCATAAAGCGCAGTTAGTAATTGGGATCGAACAAGTAACATCTTCCCCAAAGGGACAGAATGTTTAAACATGTAGGCATTTCCAATTTGATCCCAATCTTCAAATCCTGGAATCTTTTCTCCGGCCCATAAAAAAATCGCCTCCCTCATCTTGGCATTTACTGTTGCCTGCTCTTTTCTGATCCCATCCAACTCTTCCTTCCATTGGGGATGACCTTGAGGAGGCGGAGGAGGAGGGAAATAGGCCATGGAGGGCTTGGCAACCCAAGGAATCCACTTGCCCACATATAACCCCACTGTGTAGATCTCTTTATATTTTTCGGGAACTTTGAATTCAAAAGGAAGAGCCTGCTCTTTCTCAAAACGTTCCCTATACTTTTTGAAAACAATTGAAGTGAGTTTCGTAGAATAATCATCGCTTCTTTCTTCAAAAGTAAAATTAGGTAAAAAAAGGGAGAGAATGGCCGACGAAATGGGATCGATACTTCCCTCAAATCTCCCCTTTATATTGTAGGATAGAAAAGCAACATCGCGTTGAGCATTATAAAGGTAAGTATAACATCTCAACTTTTCAAAACTTTTGGTTGCGGCTTTTTTAAGAGAATCTTGGGCGATTTCATCCCATTTACATAAATCTTTGCGGGTAATGGTTTTTCCCGATTCTAGCGCTCCTATTTCTTCTTTCTCTTCTTCAGAATAAGTAAAAACAGTGGGAAACGTTGCTCCCCGAAGGGAGAGAGAAAAACAAAGAGATATGACAAATAAAACCGTTCTCATCTTGAACCTATTTCTGTAAATTTTTTATTTACAGCTTAGTTCAATTCAAAACAAGAAGAGATTGGCGAAGGATAATATGAGTAGTTGCATCGTCGATAAAAAGGAAGTCGCCGGATTTTCCTAAGGAGAAGTCAAAAAGCTCGACGATTTCGGAAGAAAAACCATGGCGTAATAAAAGTCCCTCTATTTCCTTTTTGAATTCTGTTTTAAATGACTCTCTTCCTATAGCACGCTCTTTTGGCACCTCTTTGCGATGTGTCTCTTGGTAGGTGATAGCTTTCCAATGGTTTTTTCTAATCTCTATTAATTCTTCTACTAGAGGAGAAGAATCAAGGATGACCTCCACAATCACCCTTGGAGCCAACAGAAAGTTAATTTTCGATTGTTCAC
>JBIOXR010000092.1:0-6059 GCA_044869735.1 Chlamydiales bacterium | reverse complement strand
ATAATATGGGTACGTGTAGGATAGATATTGCGTTGGATACATAAGCGCGATAAAGAAAAATTTAAGGTAAAAAATAGTGCAGAGGGAAATTTTCCTTCAAGAAAAGGATGAAAAAATTAGAGGCCTTTAGCTATAATTCCTTGACATGAGAAGTCATCTCTTCTTTTTCTTTTCTTACTGCCGTTTTTTTTGGTGCTAGACACCAAAAATTACCTCATTCATACAAATACATTTACATTTTAAATTTACACAAACAAAGAAGGAATTATGAGCGCTCTTATTGAGACAAAATTAAAAAACGGCAGTGTGTTAGGAGGGATGTTCCTGGTCGCAGGTTGCTGTATCGGCGCAGGAATGCTCGCTTTGCCCGTCATCACCGGAATGGGAGGTTTTCTTCCCTCCACCATTCTATTTTTGTTTGCTTGGCTTTTCATGACTTCTACGGGGATTCTTCTCCTCGAAGTGAATCTTGCCGTGGGCCATAACCTCAGTTTGATTTCAATTGCGGATAGAACTTTGGGGAAAATGGGTAAAATTTTTTGTTGGGTCTTGTTTCTCTTCCTTTTCTACTCGCTCAACACTGCTTATATCGCAGCGAGTGGATCGGTATTGCAATCTTTAGGACAGGATCTCTTTGGAGTGAGCTTACCGACATGGTTTGGGAGCGTCTTTTTTACTTTTATCTTTGGGCTAGTCACCTACTTTGGTACTAGAAGCGTCGATTATCTCAATCGGTTTCTGATTGTGGGTTTAGTCATCGCCTATGGATTATTGGTTTCTCTAGGTCTACAATATATCCAGCCACAATTCTTGCGGGCCCACCATTGGAAATATGCCTTTGCTGCTTTGCCGGTTTTGATCATCTCTTTTGGGTTCCATAATATGATTCCTACTTTGGCCCATTACTTAAAAGGAGATAAAAAGAGGTTAAGAACAATAATTTATGGAGGGAGTTCTATCCCTTTGCTTTTCTATCTTCTCTGGGAGGTGGTCATGCTGGGGATTATTCCTGTGGAAGGGAGAGAAGGGTTGCTCCATGCTCTAGATCAGGGAGAAGCTGCTACAGAGGCTTTACGCGCTGTGGTAGGACGCTCGGCGATCTCACTAGCTGCTGAAACATTTGCCCTATTTGCCATCATCACCTCATTTTTAGCAGTTTCATTGAGCTTAGTCGATTTTTTGGCCGATGGTCTAAAAATTTCAAAGAAAAAAGGGGGAAGAATACTACTCGTTCTCCTCACCCTTTTCCCCCCCTTCCTCTTTGCTTTCGTCTATCCTGGTATTTTCATCAAGGCTCTTAACCTCGCAGGAGGTTTTTCTGCGGTGATTCTCTTTGGTGTGATGCCTGTCATGATGCGGTGGGTAGTGATGAAACAAGAAAATGAACGCATGAGTTTTTCTATGCGCCTCTTCCTTTCTGCCATATTGATCTCTGCTTTGGGCATATTCTTTCTCGAGCTTGCCCAAGAACTTGGCTTTTCTTTGATTCCTTCTGGAACGGAGGCGGTATGAGTAGCAAAACAAATAGAATGATTGGAGCGATCCTACTCGTGGCAGGAACGACTCTAGGAGCTGCAGCGTTGGCATTGCCGAGCACAACAGGGCTTGCTGGATTTTTCCCCGGTTTAGCAGTGATGTTTGGAGTGTGGCTTTTGTTGATGCTAACGGCTTTTTACCTCCTCGAGGTGAATTTAAGAATGAAAGGGGAGAGCAATATCATCTCTATGGTCCATCTTACCCTGGGGCGTCCAGGGGAAATTTTTGCTTGGATCAATTATCTTCTTCTTCTTTATGCCTTGACGGCAGCCTACATCGTCGGGTGTAGTCAAATAGCAAACGAGGCCTTGCAACATCTCTTTCCTCAACTGCAACTTCCTTCGATGGCACTCCCCATTGGAGTGACTGCGATCTTCGGTCTAATCGTTTACTTTGGCACTGCTGCGACCGATTTTCTCAATCGGATTTTAATGATAGGATTAGGGATCGCCTATGTTGGACTGGTTATTTTGGGCCTTCCCCATGTAGATCCTTCCCATTTTTTCCATTCTGACTTTCGCTATTTGGCACCCTCTTTGTCGGTGGTGGTGACATCCTTTGGGTACCACATCATCATACCAACTTTGTCGACCTATCTCGACCACGACGCTAAAGCACTCAAGTGGGCGATCTTTATAGGCAGCCTTATTGCCTTTCTCGTCTATGTGCTATGGCAGGTAATAGGTGTGGGGGTAATACCTTTAGAGGGGCTTAGAACGGCCAATGCCAAAGGAGATTCTGTCATTTTGATATTGAATTCGATCGTGCAAAGTCGTTTCATGATCCTCTTTGCGACCTCTTTTGCCTTCTTTGCCATCGTCACTTCTTTAATTGGAGTTACTTTAAGCTTAACTGACTTTTTGGCCGATGGGCTCAAAATGAAAAGAACTGCGATAGGAAGAGCCGTAGAAGTTTTACTCACGTTTCTTCCCCCTCTTCTTTTTGCTATTTTCTATCCTAAAGGATTTGTGATGGCATTAAAGTATGCGGGAATTTTTGTGATTCTTTTACTGGCTTTCTTACCCCCCCTTATGGCCTATTATGAGCGTTATGGCCCGCAAACCAAACGCACCTTTCTCCCCGTAGAATTCAAAGTGCCCGGAGGAAAGGCAGCAGTGGTGGCAACAATTTTAGTTTCGATAGCGATTTTAATCATCGAGGTAGTGACATGAGTGAACAGGCGAAAAAAAGAGTTGTTTCGGGGGATCGTCCCACGGGGAAACTCCATCTAGGGCATTGGGTAGGTTCAATTAAAAAAAGGGTAGAGCTGCAAGAGAAGTACGAATGCTTTTTTTTCGTTGCCGACTTGCATACTTTGACCACAAAGCCTCTTAAAGAGCAGATTTTGGAGATGCGATCGCATATCGAGGAGGTTGTGCTCGATTGGCTTGCCTGTGGCATCGATCCTTTAAAATCGACGATCTATCTTCAATCTCCCCTCCACGCGGTGTATGAGTTGAATTTAATCTTCGAGATGCTTGTCTCAGTCAATCGCCTCTCCAACCTCCCCAGTATTAAAGAAATGGCTCGCAATGCCCACATCGACCCAGAAAGTACACCGTTTGGATTGATTGGCTATCCTGTTTTGCAAGCAGCCGATATTATGTTGCCCAAATGCCATTTTGTCCCCGTTGGGAAAGATAATGAAGCCCATATCGAGTTAGCGCGCGATATCGCGCGTCGATTTAATCAATACTATGGGGAGGTCTTCCCCCTACCAGATGTCCTGTTAACGGAAATTCCAAATCTCATAGGAACCGATGGAAAGGGGAAAATGAGTAAATCGGCAGGAAATTCAATTTTGCTTTCAGATGATGCCAGAACCGTCGAGAAAAAGGTGGGAGGAATGTATACCGATCCCAACCGGATAAGAGCCGATATTCCTGGCACTGTCGAAGGGAATCCGGTGTTTATCTATCATGACGAATTTAATGAAGACAAAGCAGAAGTAGAAGAATTCAAGAGAAAGTACCGCGAAGGGAAGATCGGAGATGTCGAAGTAAAAAATAGTCTGGCGGCTGCAATTAATCGCTTTCTTGCTCCCTTTCGAGAGAAGCGATCCCATTTTGAAAAAGAGAAAAAACAAGTAGCAGCCATCCTCGTTGAAGGGACGTTGAAAATGCAAGAAATGGGAGAGGCCACGCTGAAAGAGGCCAAGTCGGCGATGGGGCTTTTAGGTGGATGGAAAAAAATATTAAAAGATGCGCTTTAAATTAGTATCAGATTTTTCTCCTTGCGGAGACCAGCCAGAGGCGATCGAAAAGCTCGCAGAAGGAGTTTTAAACGGCAAGCATGGACAAGTGCTTTTGGGCATTACCGGCTCTGGCAAAACTTTCACGATGGCAAACATTGTCGAAAGAGTGCAAAAACCAACTCTCGTGCTGGCTCACAATAAAACGCTTGCTGCTCAACTCTACCAAGAATTTAAACGCTACTTCCCCGAGAATGCAGTCGAATACTTTGTTTCTTACTATGATTATTATCAACCTGAGGCCTATTTACCACGCACCGATACCTATATTGAAAAAGATCTCGCCATCAACGATGCCATCGACAAGATGCGTCTCTCAGCTACTCGTTCGTTGTTCGAGAGAAGTGATGTCCTGATCGTCTCCTCAGTTTCGTGTATCTATGGCTTGGGGTCTCCTGAGTTTTATGCCAAGATGAACCTTGTTTTTACCCTTGGAGAAAAAAGAAGAAGGGACGAGGTTCTTCTCCATCTTATTGAAATGCATTATACCCGGAGTGAGTTTGACTTTTACCGAGGGCTATTTCGCGTTAGGGGAGATGTATTAGAAATATTCCCTGCCTATGAAGAAGATGTTGCTATCCGGGTGGAATTTTTCGACGATGCGATCGAACGGATCTCGGAGATCGACCCACTGACGGGGAAAGTCAAGAGAAGAATCGAGCAGGCGACGATTTATCCCGGTTCTCACCACGTAACGCCCCAAGAGAATCGCCTCCGTGCTGTGGAGGCGATCAAAGTGGAACTCTCTGAACAGGCGACTCGTTTCGAAAGTGAAGGAAAATTGGTCGAGAAGGAGAGAATCACTCAACGTACTATGTACGATCTTGAAATGCTCAAAGAGGTCGGTTTTTGCAAAGGGATCGAAAACTATTCACGCCATCTTTCGGGACGTAGCCCAGGCGAGCCCCCCTCCTGCCTTCTCGATTATTTTCCCAAGGATTTTCTCCTTTTTATCGATGAATCCCATCAAACCATTCCCCAACTCCACGCGATGTATAATGGCGATCGCGCGAGAAAACAGACGTTAATTGAATTTGGCTTTCGCCTCCCCTCGGCTTACGATAACCGCCCCCTCAAGTTTAATGAGACTTACGAGAAGATTTCCCAGGTGATTTTTGTCTCGGCCACTCCAGGGAGATGGGAAGTTGAAGATGCCGAGGGGGAAATAGTGGAGCAGATCATTCGCCCCACGGGATTACTAGACCCTAAAATTGACATACGTCCAGCTGAAAGGCAAATAGACGATGTATTAGAGGAGATTGCTACGCAGGTAGCCAAAGGGGGTCGAGTACTGGTAACGACACTGACTAAAAAACTCTCGGAAGATCTGACAAAATATCTCACAGATCTAAACATCAAAGCAAAATATCTCCATTCTGATATTGACACTCTCGAGAGGACTCAAATCATCCGAGACTTGAGGAAAGGGAGTTTTGACGTGCTTGTGGGGATTAATCTTCTCCGCGAAGGACTCGATATTCCCGAGGTCACCCTTGTCGCCATCCTCGATGCCGATAAAGAGGGATTTCTTCGAAGTGAGACCTCTTTGATCCAAACTTGTGGCCGTGCGGCCCGCAACGCTGAAGGAAGAGTCATCATGTATGCCGATAAGATGACCGATTCGATCAAAAAAGCACTTGCAGTGACCGAAAGGCGCCGAGCAGTTCAAGAAGCCTATAACAATGAGCATGGAATTATCCCCACGACTATCTACCGCCCCTTGGGTGAGGAGCTGGGGATTTCGGAAGAAATTCTCGAAAAGGAAAAGCACATTCCTAGTGTTGCCGAAAAAGGAGGCGAATATCTAACAGAAGGTGAAATAGAGCGAAATATAAAAGAATACGAGAAACTTATGAATAAGGCGGCTCGGGAATTCCGCTTTGAAGATGCAGCTTATTATCGCGATTTGATGCGGAAATACCAAAAACTCGAGATTTCCCTGGGATAATTTAATTTGTAGAAATTTATAAAGATTCCTTAAAATCGCACAAAAAGGTTTTTCATCTTTATGGTAGCGCCTTTACCTCCGGTAAGTTCTTCTTCGCCCTTAGTAAGAGTTGGTAAAAAAGTGGCGTTTGTAGTGTCTCTCACTTCCGCTATCATGCGTCTCACTTTAATTGTCCTCTCCATTTTGATGTTGGGAAATCTTTTTGCGGCAGGGATTGGGCCGGCTTTAGCTACTAGTTCGGTAGGAGTAGTAATTCTCGTTTCTGGAGTGCTTAATTTTCTTTTTATAAGGAAGAAGAATCGCTCGTTTAAACTAACAGCTAGT
>JBIOXR010000091.1:0-6196 GCA_044869735.1 Chlamydiales bacterium | reverse complement strand
CGCGAAGGAGCAGGTTTTTTCCGAGCAGTAGGAAAAGAACCACACGCTTTAAAAGAGATCCGATCGGGCAAAGCCGAAGGTATCACCATCAAAGAGAAAGAGGGCGCCGAATATCTCTATGCAGTGGTAGAAACTCCCGGTCAATCGACGCGTCACCTCTTAGCTAGAGACCTTGCCAAACTGATCTTGAGCATCGACTTCCCCAAAAAAATGCGCTGGGGAGACCTCGATATCGAATATGCCCGCCCCTTGCGTTGGTTGGTGGCCCTTTATGGCAGTGATATCATCCCCTTTTCGTTAGCAGGTCTTCACGCGGGGAGAAAAACGATAGGTCACACGACCTTATCGCCAGGCCATTTTAATTTAGCCCAAGCCTCTTCCTATGTGGAAGAGCTATTCAAACATAAAATCGCCGTCGACATCGACAAAAGGAAGCTCTCTATCCTCGAACAAATCAGCCAAATCGAACGAGAACTCAAAGGTAAGGTCATAGAGCAAGAAAAAGTCCTATCCCAAGTGCTCTATCTTGCAGAATGGCCGCTCTTAGCTGCCGCTCCTTTTGATCCTATCTACCTTCAAGTGCCCAAAGAAGTCGCTATTTCCGAAATGATTGAGCATCAAAAATACTTCCCCGTAGCCGATGCCAAAGGGAACCTGCTTCCCTTTTTTGTGATCACCTGCAATAACGCCCCCTCTCCAGCCATTTTAAAAGGGAATCAAATGGCCCTCATCCCCCGCTTAGCCGACGGGATGTTCCACTTCACTGAAGATTTGAAAATACCTCTGGAAAAATTCAACGAGAAGCTCAAAAACATCACTTTCCGCAAAGAGCTCGGGAGCCTCCACGATAAAGTCGAAAGGATAAAAAACAATGTAGCCCTACTCCATAGCTATCTGCCCCTGACTTCCTTGCCGCAACTCCTGCGCGCCGCTGCTCTTTGCAAAGCCGACCTTGCCACAGATCTCGTGGGGGAGTTTCCCGAATTACAGGGGGTTATTGGGAGGCTCTATGCTCTCAAACAAGGAGAAGCCGCTGAAGTGGCATTAGCCATCGATGAACACTGGATGCCTCGCGGAGAAAAATCGCCGCTTCCCCAATCTCCTCTCGGGACTCTTCTTAGCATTGCAGATAAAACAGACAATCTCTTAAGTTGCTTTTCTCTTGGACTCCTCCCTACCTCTTCAAGCGATCCCTATTCTCTCCGACGACAAACTCTCGGGATCATCAAAATGGTCATTCAAGGGAAACACTATCTCCCCTTCCTCCCCTATTTTAAAAAAGCTTTTTCCAAATTTGTAGAAAAGTTAGAACCCGCGGTCGCCAAAAAAATAGCCAACGAGGAAGAGAAGATTTTGCAAGAAATTCAAACCTTTTTTCAGACGCGCTTACATACTGTTTTTAGCGAAATGAACTTTGGCAAAGATGAGATTGAAGCTGTCTTGTCTAAAGGATTCACTGACCTATACGACAGCTATCGCCTCCTTTCCGAACTGCACGAATTCCGCAAAAACAAAGAACTCTTTTCGGCCGTCTCGGAAATTCACACCCGCGTGACAAAAATCCTGCATAGTCAAATCGAAGAACGGTATCCTCCTGTGGATGCAGTCCTTTTTGAATCGTCTGTCGAAAAGAAACTGTTTGATAAAATCGAAGAGGTGAAAAGAGAATTTCACCTCGCCTTTGTCGATCGCCGCACCACCCAAGAGAGAGATTATAAAGGAGCGCTGCGCCTCCTCTCACATCTCCAAGGCCCACTCAATACCTTCTTTGAAGAGGTCAAAGTCTTAACAGAAGATCGTCAAAAGAGGACCAATCGCTTGGCCCTCCTTCAAGAGATCTCTGACCTTACGAGTGAAATCGCCGACTTCTCCAAGATGCAGGGATAGATAAAAAACTAAGAAAGTTCTTATGAATCTTTTTTTGCGCGTCTAACAATAACGCCCAACAGAATTCCTCCTTCATAAAGAAGAGTTAACCCTCCTGCAACTCCCGCTCCACCAGTAAATAGTCCACTACCCACCATTCCTATGGGAAGAACACCAGTAAAACCAAGAGCTGCAAAAGCACCTAGAACAAGAGTTAAAAGGACTCCTGAAGAAACAATGCTTCCTTTTACAAGGACTACGCTTTTGTCAGTCTTGATAGATTTTTCCCATTGACCCATTACCGTTTCCGATTGCTTATTGGCAGTAAAGGGAATAACGTGATGTGCAATAATTTTTATAGGCTTAATCATATGAATCTCCTGTTTTTTTAAGCAAAAATTAGAATAAAATTAAGATGATGTCAAGCGCTTCATCATGATTGCGTGAAAGCCTAATTGGTGATAATTTTAGGGCGTTAAATTTAGATGAGAAGGTATGGGGCTTCTTTTTAATATTGGGACGAAAAGTTATCGCCGCTTATTTGCTAAGCCATTTTTCTATAAATGGAATCGCTGGCTTTTCCTATGCAGTCTAAAAGCAATGGGAGTCAATAACTTCAGACAATCAGGAGAGATTCCTTTTTTGAAGAAGATGATTAAGGGGAAAAAAAACCCTGTTTTGTTGGATGTGGGTGCGAATGTTGGAGAGTGGTCGAGAGAGGCTTTTAAAATCAATCCAACTAGCACCATTTATGCTTTCGAGCCCAATCCCCGTTCGTTTAAACAACTTTCTACGATCCCCTGTCTTAAAGCCTATCCTTTTGCCATAGGTAGCGAGGCAGGGCAGACCAAACTCTATCTACGCAAAGATCAGCCCACCTCTCCTTTGGCCTCACTCAACAAAGAAGCAATTATTAGATTAAATAGAGAAGTCGAAGAAATCGAAGTTCCGGTCATGACCCTCGATGACTTCATCGATCAGGAGAAACTCCAAGAAATCCATTTATTAAAGATCGACGTTGAGGGATATGAATATGAAGTTCTGAAGGGCTGCCAACAATCCATCCAGACCGGAATCATCCAGACCATTCAGTTTGAATTTAATGAGATGAACGTCTTTACTCGCACCTTTTTTCGCGATTTCCAAAAATTACTCTCGAATTTCAAATTTTATCGACTCCTCCCTAATGACATGATCCCCATCAGAAATTACGACTCCTATTTAACAGAAATCTTTGCTTACCAAAATATCGTAGCTATCCGCTAAGTAATAAAAACGCTGTTCTCTTTGAAATTGCTTAAATCACCACGATTTAACCTGACGCCTAAAGCTCTAAATCATCAGAAGCATTAGAAGAACTTTTCCTAGGAAGAGATCTGACAACAACCCCTACAGCTATTCCACCTACATAAAGAAGAGTCGCTACTCCTGCAACGCCTGCTCCGCCTGCTAATAGCCCATTACCTAACATCCCTATGGGAAGTACTCCCGTAAAACCCAAAGTAGCAAAAGCTGCCATGACAAGAGTTAAAAGCACTCCTCCGGAAACAACGCTACCTTTTACAAGGACTATACTTTTATCTATTTTAGATTGGTATTCCCCTTCTACAAACTTCGGCTGTGTATTTTTTGAGAGAGGAATTAGGTGATCTGCTAGTATTCTTAGACATTGAACCATTTGAATCTCCTGGTTTTTTAACTAAAATTTTAGCATAAAAATTAAGAAGATGTAAAGGATTTTAAAGAGTAAACCTCTAGTTTTTCATAAACAAAAATTTTGAAAAACCGATAACAATTACGATTTGAATCAACCTAATGAGCGGTGAAAGCTGTTCTTGAGGGAGACTCCCTCTGCTTTAGCAGAGGGAGTCTCCCAACTAAATCTCTTTTTGCTTACCAAAAGGGGATTTTTAACTCTTAGAAATTTTACCACCAAGTAATGATCTGAGAACAGACCCTACGGCTATTCCACCTACATAAAGAAGAGTCACCACCCCAGCAGCACCAGCTCCGCCTGTTAATAGGCCACTGCCTAACATCCCTATGGGAAGAACTCCAGTAAAACCCAAAGTAGCAAAAGCTGCTATGACAAGAGTTAAAAGCACTCCTCCGGAAACAACACCGCCTTTTACAGCGACTCTGCTTTTGTCGATTTTCGACTCATCTTTAGTAATTCTTACCGTGTTTCCTGAAGCAGGATTAAAATGATTTGCAATTTTACCTAACATAGGTCACCTCCAATTTTTCGTGGATGTTAAAAGAAAATCAAGATGGCGTCAAGAATTTTTAATGGAAAATTTTTATGAAGAATCTGACAAGTGGCCCACAGTTATTTTTATTCTTCTTTTCTCACTTGTTTAATCGTGCGAATAATGCCAACGCCGAAAGCAGAGAAGTAGACGAGAGAAAGTATTCCCATTGCTCCCCCACCAGCAGCTAAACTAGTGATTCCAACGATCCCCATGGGCAGGACACCCGTTGCACCAAGAATAGCAAACGCGGCGGAAACAAGAGTGAGGATGGGGAATGGGGAGCCTATCGCAGCTTTTAAAATAATGCGACCAATGGCTGGGTGTTTATGGAAAGTTATTTCTTGTGTACTAAGCATACCAACCGGTACATGGTTGTATACTTGCCTTGGTTGTGAGATCTCAGAAGACGACCTTATACTTGGAAAAAGTGGATTAAAATATCTATTTAATTGATATAGGATCATTTTTATACCTCTCTTTTTAAGTTTTATAATTCGTATGCGTAACGGTTCTAATAATCACTCCGACAGCTATTCCACCCACATAAAAAAGGGTTACCCCCCCTGCAACACCAGCCCCACCAGTGAATAGTCCACTACCCACCATCCCTATAGGAAGAACTCCCGTAAAACCAAGAGCGGCAAAAGCTGCTAATGCTAAAGAGAGAAGCACTCCGCCTGAAACAATGATGCCTTTTGCAAGGATGACGCTTTTATCAACTATCTCTGCATTATACTTTGATGACACACGTTGGTTCTGAGAGAAGGGGATAATATGGTTGGCGATATTTCTTAATGCTTGCATTTGAATCTCAATTTTTGAGAATAAATTTTAGAAGAAAATTAAGATTTTGTCAAGATTTATTTCCACGATTCTATGATGAGAATGGCTCGCAGTTGTCCGAGACCAAGACTTGCTCCATAAAGAAGCGCAATGACTCCCATTACTCCGGCTCCTGCGGCAAGACAAGAACTTCCTACAATTCCTATGGGAAGAACTCCTGTGAAACCCAAAATTGTGAATGTAGTCAAAATGAGAGTTAGGAGTACCATCGAACTACTGGTAACATATTTGACGGCTGTGGGTCCCATTGTATATTCGGGTAAATAGTACTCCCCGGGTTTTCGTAGATTAGGGCGGAGTGGATTAAAACAATTAAAAATAGATTTTAACATAGATAAATCTTAATTACTTAATTATTATACATAATTAGTCTTTACTATTCCAATTTTCTGTATCGCAGAGGATCGCAACTAGGGCAAGAAAAAATCGTGGATCTATTTCTAAGGAAGAGGGATCTTCTAGGGTGACTTTCCAAATGCCCCTAATAGCCGACGTCCGTTTGCAACGGGCGATGAGGTGCTCATTCAGTATAATTTTAAATTTAGTATTTAAAAAATTTCTATCTACGTGGCCTATTTTTTCTCTCGTGGGGCTGTAGAGATCGAACGCTGTCTGATAGGAGATCTTTTGTCTTAGGCTCCCCAATGGATTCTCATAGGGATCGGTCACCTCAAATCGAAGGAAGGAAGTCTGTTTGGTCACCGCCTGAAGTGTTTTAAAATAGTCAAAGAGCTTATAGTTATCTCCCCAAACACTACATTCGGAATATCCTAACGGAGTTTTTTGAAACCAAATAACATAGGTCCGATGCCATCCCCGATGAGCATACTTAAGTTCAAATTCTTCCGGTATGGAAAAAGGAAGCAATAGCAATAAAAGAGAAAAAAACATGCCCTATAGTACTTTTTGTCTTAATATGCGTCCAACATTCCCGTTGTTTCAATCTCATATCGACTTTGCGCATCACCTCTGGAGCCAACTGCTGCAAGGAGGAGAATGCGTTATTGATGCGACGGTGGGCAACGGCCATGATACACTCTACCTTGCTCGCCATGTTTTCCGAGAAGGGAAGGGAAAAGTTATTGGTTTCGATATCCAAACTGAAGCTTTGGAAAAAGCACTCTCTCTTTTAAGGCAAGAGTTCTCCATGGAGCGCATTTTTTTCTATTGCCAATCGCACACCTCTTTCCCAGCAGAGATCGAACCTTTATCAGTAGCGCTCATAGTCTATTATC
>JBIOXR010000090.1:0-4073 GCA_044869735.1 Chlamydiales bacterium | reverse complement strand
CTAAGCTCTACCAAGACGAAAAGAAAACTTAAGCAGACCCCCAGAGTTTGTGATCCCAAGCCTCTCGCTCTTTTACGGTCGTATCATTTTTATCATAGCAGTGGGGTGCTTTGCACACGTGGCCTTGTAAAATCGCGCGGCACCAGAGCGACTCATGCTTTTCTATTTGATGAGGTTCTTCTGGATAATAAAAATCTACACTCCATTTTCCATCTTGAGTCGTTTCAAAAGTTACATGCTTCTTATTCGGTGGTGTGTAAGGAGTCGTCTGTTCAATCTTCATTAGAATGACCATTGATCTTCCATTGTCAGCTTTTACTACCGGCTCGTCTTCTTTATCATCATATCTACTGTCGTAAGCGACGGTAGGGATCAATTCGGGACAAGGAAAGATCTTTTTTATTCCCCTGGGCAACGGCCATGCCTCTCTTTCCCTAGCAAGATTAGTAATCTTTTTAGTAAAAAAACCTTGGGGATTGGCATAAATAAGAGTATGGCAACGTTTAGAAACTTGAGAAAATAAAGCCCATGTCTTTAAATCATCGATGCGCTCGATGATCATTTCCCAAACTTCATTGGGGAAAACAATACTCTCCTCTTTGTTTTCCTCATTTAGTTCAACGATTTGATATCGTTCTTGCAGGGCTTGTACTCTAGGCAAATAATCCTCTTTCTCTTCTAACTTAGGTAAATCAAAATGATATTCTCGAACGGAACGCTTTTGGGCAGACATGGAGGGTTGTCTGTTAGAAGAAACTAATGATTTAAATGCATCGCAAAGCAAAACAACTTTATCGATAAGTAACAAACCTACACTTAGTGCTAAGCCGGGAAATCCAATGGCCATACAAGCGTAGCAGGCCGCAGGGGAAATACTTCCAGTTGCTCCTAAAACGGCCATGGTGAAAATGCCAGAGCCCCAAAATAACACGAGGGGGATTTTGCAACAGACAATACCGCTTATGCAACCACTTATGCAAGAAATTCGTTCAATGCGCATGAGCATATAAAATAGTAAAAAAAAGATTAAGAGACAATCGAAAGTTCTATTTCTTCCGGTAAATGACGGCGCACTTCGCGAATGAAATTCCCCTTTAATATGCGTATCCCTTTTCTCTGCGGGGGTGTAACAATCACCTGTCGCACATTCAATCTCTCTGCATAGGCGACTAAAATATCGGAAGCAGAATCGCTGACTGTATAATAGAAATGGAGAAGATCAATTCTTGCCTTTTGTTTGGCGTAATTTAAAAGCTTCACTGCTTGCCAATCGTCTTCCCATTTCTTAAATCGATCGTTCTCTGAGATCACTTCTTGTTCGCGTATATAGAGAAGATAGAGCGGAAAATTAAATTTAATCGATTGATCTAAAGCCTCATCGAGAGCTTTTCCCGGTTGAGTCACCACGCATAAGATGGCCTGGGGTGGCAGAGGTGGTGGCACGGGTGGTGCGATGCGCTCGGGAACTGGCGGAATGATTTCTTTCCGTTTCTTTTCTCTATATTCTTTGGAAATCGCCCACAAAATCAGACCCACTGTGATTACGGCAAGGCCATAGATCCTCGCTTCGGGTTTGTCGATAAAGAGTGTGATTTCAACAGCGGCCATGATGAGGAACGAGACAAACATGAACAGTCGTTCATACTTTTTCAAATCGAGTCTTTTATCGGTCGAGGTCGATCCTAAGTTGGTTGCAATCGCACCGACAAACCCTATGGCATAGAGGGCTGCTAATCCTGCGACATCTTTCATCCATAAAACGAGAACAATAGGGATAACGGTAGCAATAAAAAGAGGGATGAGAGGAACGCCAAATCCATTGATTTTTTGAAAGGAAAAAGGAACGTCTCCATCGCCTGCCATGATATATTGCAGAGCCACTAACCCATTAATGGCCGTATTCACTGCCGAAAGGAGAAGAACTCCCATGACCGCGCTAATAATCAAACTGAAGATATGTCCTACCGAAGTACCAAAGAGCCCTCCTGCAAAAACTTCACCTAAATAACTCAACATGTAGTCTCGCACATTGGGGTTGCCTGGGGCATTTACTGTGCCATCAGCCAATTCAAAATTGGTCACAGCAGCAGCAGCAAAAGCAAAAAACGAAGTATAAAAGGCCACTTCAGTGATCACAGAAATGATGGCAGGGGTCGAAATGCGCGTGACGATGGGTTTAATTTCGTCCGAACCGGGATTGAGCTTCATCACACCGGTGGCATTAGCGATGGCTTCGATCCCAGAAAGGGCAACGATAACACCCACAAAATGTTTCCATATCACCCAGCTATCCCCTTTTAATGGTTGGATATTTTTCAAAGCAGTGGGTAAGTAGGGAATGCTCACAAGAGCAAGAAGTGTTAAAACAACAATCGCACAAACGCTAATAGTAACAGCAAATGTCCCCGAATGTTTTGGACCAAAATAATTCAATATTCCTATCACCCCGATAAAAATACCCGAGTAGACAATCGGATCGGAGACTCCCAAGTAATGGAACGCCGAAAGGGCACTTAGAGCTGCCGTCACTAAATAGTCGGCGACGAGAAAGAAGGCCCCAATTACCGAGATCACCCTCGAACGGTGCCTTACACTGGCGTAGACCCCTCCCCCATTGGGATAATATTTACATATGATGATGTAGTTGAGGCCAATGACGATAGTCAAGAGAGAGACTGCGGCTATGAGCCAAAAAGAGGAGTACCCCACAAGAGCAAACGCCAATCCGATCACGTACGCTTTGCTCGTTCCTAGATCTCCATAGAGAATCGATGCTGCTCTCACAGCATCGACATTGCGCGGACGATGCGTCGCAGTTCTGAGCATGCTGCCTCAAATTTCGTTAATGTATGATGCACAACCTTTCAATGCGGCATATTCATCTAAAATCACATTAATAGGTATTTTTTCAAGCAAATAGCTCAATCTTCCTTTGTTGAGAAAACTAGTGTAAAATTTGCCCTCTTCTAGTTTCTCAACAATTTTAGGAGGAATTCCTCCTCCGAGATAGATACCGCCAAAAGCCATCATCTTCAGCGCCAGATTACCAGCCTCAGCGCCAAGGATCGACGCAAAAAGATCGAGAGCCTCGTTACAAATGGGCGAAGAACGTTTCAATCCCGCCGTTGCGATAGCAGCTGCTGGGTCTTCTGCTGTTTTTACAAACGCTTCCCACTCCCCTTTTTGCAAAAATGTGTAAATATTCACTAAGCCCGGTCCTGAGAGTAACCTTTCGTAAGAGACATGGCCAAAGGATTTTGAAAGTGCGGTGCGAAGATCCGATTCGGTTTGATTTTGCGGAGCAAAATCGCAGTGACCTCCTTCTGAAGCAAAGGGGAAGTATTTAGCTTTGTGCCAAAAAATACCTGCCTCCCCCAAGCCCGTTCCAGGAGAAATTAGCGCTCTATTTCCTTCTCTTTTTTCTCCGGCATGGACCTTTCGAAAACTCTTTTCAGGCAGGATCGGGATTGCGTGAGCGGCAGCTTCCAAGTCGTTAAGCAAAGAGACATTTTTGATTCTCAGTGCCGAAGAGATCTCACTTGCATCGACGTGCCAGGGTAGATTTGTGGGTTTCACCCTTTGATCGACGATACTACCAGGGCAAGCAATGCAGGCTCTATCGATCGAAGGGGGTTTTTTGGATAAATACTCTTGTAGAATTGCCTGAAGAGAGGGGTACTTTTTACTTGGATAGACTTTTAAGTCTATGGGTTCGTTTTTTTGGGCATCAAAAAAAGCGAGCCTTGTTTTTGTCCCACCTACATCCCCGGCGAGAATCATTTTTTTTGCCTTTGGAAAAAATTTAAAAGATTTGTCAAAGAGATGTCTTGAATTATTTTTTCAGTGAGATTTTTCCGAAATAGGGAGGCGACGTGAGGATAGCAAGAACTATTGTCGAAATCGCAAAAAAAGTAGGGAAGCAATTCAGACTTAGATGCGATTAATGTATCGTCAAAAAAATCGGCCCCGAAGGTGAGAATATCTAAAATCCCTAGTTTTTCTGCATGATCGATATGATCGATTAAATTGCCTATGCTGCTTCCAACAAAATGTCTGACAAAATTGAGGCCGAT
>JBIOXR010000089.1:0-2953 GCA_044869735.1 Chlamydiales bacterium | reverse complement strand
GATATCGAAGTTGCTGAACTTCTCGCAAAGAAGCTAAATAAAAAGCTCATCATCAAAGATCTCGGCACAATGCCAAGCCTGATGCTCGCTTTGAAGCAGAAAAAAATCGATGCCCTTATTTGGGCCGTTAGCATCACTCAAGAGAGAGAGAAAAAAATGGAGATGATCTATTACCAAGGGGACAAAACAACGGAGATGCCTTTTCTCTTTTGGGAAGAAGTACCAAAAGAGATAACCTCTATTGAGGCTCTAGAAAACCAAATAGTCGCTGTTGAGGCAGGTTCTTATCAAGAGGGAGTGTTAAAAAATAATCCCCGTATCCAGTTGCAATATAAAGATGGGATCGCCGAAGCAATTTTAGAGCTCAAATATGGCAAAGTGGCTGCGGCGCCTGTCGACAGCTCCCTTCTTCCGCGTATTTTAGAACAATATCCTAATATAAAAGTGGCATATCTTCCTCTACCGCCATCCGAGTGTAGTTTGGGAAATGGGATCTGTCTCAATAAAGCAGAAGCTGCGTTAGCCGCCGAAGTGCGACAAGCAGTGGAAGAGTTGATGGCTGACGGAACCATCGCCCAGCTTGAGAAAAAATGGAAGTTAGGAGAGGGATAATGGAGAATTATTTAGATTTCCTCGCCCGCTCCACTCCCTTGCTCCTTAAAGGAACTATGACGACTTTAAAAGTATTTCTCGTCTCCTCTTCTTTAAGTTTTGCCCTTGGACTTCTCTTTGGATTATTTCTTTGTGAGAGATTGAGGATTCCTTTTTTGTCTTCCATTTTGGAGGGGGGATGTTTTGTCTTAAGGGCCGTCCCCTTCTACGTTCAGCTTCTCATTGTTTATTTTGTACTTCCCGACCTTCTGGGTTTCTCCCTTCCTCCTTTTAGTGCCTCTACAATTGCCCTAGGATTTTGTTCTTCGGGCTATGTCGCCCAAATCGTACGAGCAGGCATCAATTCTATACCTCGCATTCAATGGGAATCGGCTTTCAATCTTGGGTTTACCTCCATTCAAAGTGTGAGGTTAGTTATCATGCCCCAAATGGTGAGGCATGTATTGCCAGCATTTATCAATGAGCTCGATTCGCTATTAAAAAGCACTGCCATTGTATCCTCGATCGGGATGTTAGAACTCACGCGCGTGGGAATGAACCTTGTTTCACGTGAAATGGAACCGGTTCCCATTTATCTCACGGTGGCTTGTGTCTATCTAACCCTTTCGGCCGTCCTAAATCTATTTGCAAAAATTACGGAGAGAAAACTCGCCTATGCTAAACATTAAAAAGCTCTCGTTGATAAAACGGGGAAAACTTATTTTAAACGATCTTTCGCTGGAAATCCCACAAGGAAGGATCACTCTCTTACTTGGAAAAAGTGGCTCGGGCAAAACCTCGCTTCTTCGTTGCCTAAGTCAAGTAGAACAGGAGTATGAGGGGAGAGTCTTATACGAAGAGAAAGACCTTAGAAATTTTTCTCCGCAAATGCGAAGTCGATTGATCGGATTTGTACAGCAGTCGTTTCCCCTATTTCCACATCTCAATGTCTTGGAGAATTGTTCTCAACCTTTAAAACTCCACTCTTCTCTCGATGCCGAAACCTTGCGTGAAAAAGTGGTGCAGATGCTCGAAGCTCTTGACATGAAGAAGTATACCACTTCAAAACCACACGAACTCTCTGGTGGGCAACAACAGAGGGTTGCGATTGCTCGTGCCCTCCTGCTCAATCCCTCCTTTATGTTGTTTGATGAACCCACATCGGCGCTCGATCCCGAAAATAGAGATCTTCTTCTTCGCATCTTGCAAAAGTTGCGAGAAGAAAATAAGGGGATCGTCATTTCAAGTCAGGACGTGAGCTTTATCGAACGGGTACTAGACAGAGTGTATTTTATTGCACAAGGGAACCTAGAAGAGAGCTACGATACCGTCGTCAGCTTGAAGCAAATTGAGAGAGCCAAGGCTTGGTTGAGAGAGGGTGGCCAGTAACGTGTCGGACCAACTCGAACCAAGGGAGGGAATTCCCAGGGGAAAATAGTTTCTGAGAAAGGAAATCGCCCACTTTTTTTGAAGTGAGCCTCCTTTCACCGGCTACTTGCAGTAGTGCTTCTTCGATCGCCGACGCAAAGACCTCGCCTAAAAGATAGCTATAATAATACACTGGAGCCAAACCAATGTGGTATTTTGCAGCCCAATCACTTTTCCCTTCTCGTTCAAGAGGAGGGGATATTTTTTGATATTTAGCAACGAGTTCCCACCAAAGGGCATTTAAATCTTGATGGGGTTGTCGGTAGAGCTCTCTTTCGAAATGGGTCATGACTAGTACCCAACGGCTAAAAATGAGCTGTCGCCTTTTGAGGCTCTCTTCCCCTTTTTGAGCAAGCTTTCGGTCATGGGAGGGAAAAAAGTCGTTAAACGTCTCGGCGTGGTAGGCTTGTCTTCCCGCAATGAGTGCCATCGCCTCTGTCGTTATCATGTGAGGCGGCTCGCGCAATAGCCAAGAAAGATTGCGATTGTAGCCTAATTCGTATATTGCATGTCCCAATTCATGAAGAGTGGTTTCAAACCATTTGATGGTGGCATTCACATTGTTTAAGGTCCTCACATCGTTTCCTCGATCGATATTGAGGCAAAAAGCGTGTTGATTCTTCGCCGGCCTCTCAAACATGTCGCTTTTTTTGAGAACAGGTGCAACGTCAAAGCCCATCCGTTGAAAGAAAGAAGTACTGATCTCTAAAAGATCGGCTCCCTTCACTAAGGTATCGAGATCATGGGTCGCAAGAGGATCTTCCTGACAAAAAGGATCGCTCCACGCCCAAGGCCCTAGCTCTTCTTTTGCAACACCCAATTTTTCCGATTGTTTTAATGCCAAGTCATCTAAAAGTGTTGCATAGGTTGCGTCAGAGCGGAGAGCAAGTTCGTCGAGAAAAGGAAAAAGCCACTTCTCATCGACTTCTTGGAG
>JBIOXR010000088.1:0-12346 GCA_044869735.1 Chlamydiales bacterium | reverse complement strand
CTAATTGCAGCAAAGTCGCTTCTGGTTGGTGCCATAAGGCATAAGGTTCCGTGGAGATCTGAAAAGAGGTCTCTGCCCGCCACATCTCTTCAATTTCGGCTATATCTGCTTTAACTATTTTGATTTCAGATAAAAAGGGCTCGAAGTTTTCTTGATGCGAAAAAGCTGCATAGACTTGCTGGTAGAGCTCTTTTAATAGTTCTTTCTTTTCAAAAAGAGCTTCGTTGATTTCTCGCAAATCGCTCTCAGTTTTAGGATCCATCCCCGATGAGTGCCTGAGAAGGCTCTCTTTTTTTTCAGCGATAGTTAACGCTTCCAAAGGAAAGCACAGCGAGAGAAGCAATAAAAAATGAGAAAAGTAGCGTTTCATTCGGTGTCCTCTTGGGGATGCACCCAGAGAAAGGCCTCTCTGGGTAGTTCACTTAAAGTAGGTGGAGGAGGCTGTAGGGGTTCAATATGAATTTCTCGATGTACAGAGGGTTGGTCGCAAATCAATGCCACCTCTTCCATGATCGATCTTGAAGCATTGAATAGATGAGCGTGGAGTACCTGGTTTCCCTTTTCTTTGACCATTTTTTCAAAGACAAGCAAAGGACCCGTCCGCTCTCCTGCCACATAGGCATCGATTTCTTCGGGTGTAGTTAATTTCTGCCACCCTTCGTGTGAATAGAGAAGCCAATCATTCGAATGGACGGTCATTCTCTTCCCATCGCATTCGACGTTGTATTGCGCCCATGTCTTGGCTCCTGTGAATTTGAAGGTCTCTTCTAAGGGAGGCAAAGGTGGTTCATGCGAACGAATCAAGCATAAAGATACTTTACTTTTCCCTTCGGCATCCCAAATGTCGAAGTGCATGGTTCTTTCTTCAATTTTTTTGACGACAAGAAGAGGCAGATGCCGCGTTTTTCTCGAAGAGGTCCATCTTCCGTTTTGCCATACCAAAAGATCCCCTTCTGCGACAAAGCAACTATAGCCTCCTTCTGGAAGAGTGAAGTCGATCCTCTCTTTAGACGAAGTGTGCGCAAATTCATCTCCTCCGTGCATTTTAAGAAAGAGATCTTGCCCCATCCACCGCGCTTTTTGCCTTGAGAGCAGTGATGGATCGGCCCGCAAGCCGTCGATCTCAAATGAAAAACGTTGTGAGGTAACATTTAAGGGAAAATGTTTATGGTTAGAGGGAGTAGAAATTTCCGATCCCATTTCATCGACCATGGCGACTGTAATGTTGACCGACTCTTCTTGAGAAGAAGGGGATTTAAAAAGTTGGAACCACAAAGAGGTAGGTGTGTTATGGGGACTAAATGCATAAGTTCCTTTAACAGTTGGTGCAATCCCATTCCATGAAAAATCGTGGTGCGATGTGAATGCAGAAACCCGTTCATAGATCAAGTAGACCCTCTCTCCTTGTTCGACGCTGTTTATCTCTTGGGAATTTTTTAATCCTATGTGGAAGGAGGGTTTATCCGATTTTGAATCGGGGCGCATGTTTTGCCCATAAAAGAGAAGTTCCCCACGTAAATCGGGTAAAGTGAGCGAAGGGGGCTTCCATTTCAATGCTAGAGGTCCTTCTCCTAGTTTCGCCGTGTTTTGCGGAAAAGGAGAAAGAGGTAAATCAGTTCTGATATTTTCATTGTGGGGTGGAAGGGAAATTTCTTTTTCTTTTTTTGTAAAGAAAAGAAAAATGACAAGACTAAAAAGAATCAACCCTAATGAACTGTTAATATATCGCATAAACAACAGAAATTGCCCTCTTACAATATAGAATTCTAAAGAAAAAATCAAAGGGAGTTGATAGAAAAATTAAAAGCCGACTTCTTTACATTTTATTAATCAAATATATTTCTTGAATTCCTTGCGAATTGTTAGTAAGCTTAATAATAGGAACCTAAAAGGAAATACCATGAGTAATGGAAGAAAAAAAGAAAGCTTTGTCGATAAAATTAAAGGTAGTAAAGGAGTCGATTATATCTCATCGAATCCTCTAGAAATACTATATTTAGTAATTTTAATTCTCGGGATAATATTATCTTTCTTCTCTTTGCTTTTGGGAGCCTTCCTGGTAGGTTTGGCCGTCGGCCTTACTTTTTGGGGAGAAATCCATCGATATTTCTCTAATTTCCGTAGTAATTATTCCCTACTTGGCGTTTTTAAAACGTTAATTCTCGGTGGCTTTGCTCTCTTTCTTTTAATTGTACTTCCCTCTTTTATCATAGGCGTAGCAGTCGGATACGGAATTGTCTCTCTCATTCATTCTATAGCCAGAAGACGAAGATAATAATAAATTAATACGATCTTTATTCTTCAATAATACATAGATGCTATTATTGTTTAAAAAATTAAGATAAACAATAATATGTCTATTAATATAAATTCTCTTCCTGATGAACTATTAATCTATCTCTTTTCTTTTCTACCTCCTAGAGATCTAGCTCTGTCGCGAGGAAGTTGTTCTCGGTGGAAGCTATTGGGAGAAGATAAGAGTCTTTGGAAGGTTATTTGCCGTAGAAACCGCATTTTTTTAGAAGGTGAGGCCTACACTAGTTTTACCCAAGGGATGAAGAGAATGAAAATTTTCACCTCAGAGGAGGAAGTGCGGCCTTATAAAATAAAAAATAGGGCCCCTCAACGTACAATTAATGTAAAGAAGCCCCAGATTATAGGGAGTTTTTTAGTTCAATTTTATCTAAATCCCTACACAGGTATGGGCGGTATAAAAATAAGAAATTTAAAAGAGCCCAAAAAAGCCATTCTTTCCTCAGCTTTTGAATGTAAAACTGATGAGATTAAGGTCGAAGTGTTAGATCAATACCACATTGCCTTGGGAGGAGAAAGCGTACACATCGTTCATCTTCCCACGGGAACCATTTTGGCATCGAAAAAACTTCACGAAGGGCCCTTTGCAGGTAAGGGAGATGTAATTTTCATCGCTTGGAAGCGATTTGGCAAACTCGAACGGTGGGAGTGGAAAAAAGAGGTCTCGAGAGTGTTTTTTGATTACGGAAATTATGGCGCAATGACAACCATGAAAGTTGAAGAAAATTATCTTTATGCCGCTCTGGAATCCCCCTTTGCGACTGATTCTAAAAGAGAAGAGGGGACGCTATTGGTTTGGGATTTGGAGAATGAAGGGAATAAGATTCCTGAAATTCATAGCAATCTCAAGATCCAAGGGCTTAAGTTGTACGCTGAAGGCGCCTCCTATGATCTTAGGTATACTCAAAAAGGAAGAAAACTCGTTTTAATGGAAGATAGATACATTGCTATTCTCGAAGATGGGAATATCACTATAAAAGATATAGTCGATAAAAAAGAATTAGGTGTTTTGCAGTTCGATATCGAAATAGTTGGATTGAAACAACTCGGATGTTATTTATTAGCTTACGATGCCAGAGGAAATATCTATTTAATCGATCATAAAAAACTAAGGTTTAAGTTGGTTCTTCAGGAAAATAAAAAGGAAAAGGGAAGAAGTCACATCCTTTTTACCGAAACACAGCTTATTAGAACGACGGGAAATTGTATTGAAATTTGGGATCTTAATTCACTTAAATCTAGAAGATTCAAACTGCTTCCTATATTAGCAAACTTTATCCCCTGGAGATTTGTATCAAAGCTGAGCTAGGGCACTAGTGTTGGGTCATAAACAGCCCAATGTCGTGCAATAGCTTAGTCACCATTTTGATCCATTGTAGCGCAATCCCATCCATTTGTTTCATGATGAATGCCCAAGCTGCCCATAAAATAGCGATGCCTAAATAGGCTTTTAATGACCAGAGGAGGAAGGTTATTTGCACTTGAGGGGCCATGCGATTTGTGATCCCAAGGAAAAGATCGGACATCAAGATGGTAATGAGTGAAGGAGCGGCTAATTGAATGACGAAAGTGAGAATGGTGGTGAAAGTCTTGAAGAAAATGTTCCACATCGGTTGGTCCGCGGCAAAAAAAGAGGCGCTTAAGAATTGATCGGCTGGAAAAACCTGGTAAGAGGTTAAGAGCGCCTGGAAAAAAAGGAGAGGTCCTCCAATAAGATAGAAAATCACAATAAACACATTATTATACAGCAATCCGGTGGAGGTGACCTGAGTGGTACTGGTTGGGTCCATCACCTGCAAGCTTTGGACTCCTCTTTGGTGGTCGATGATGGAGCCGGCACCTTCAACAAAGTAGAAGGGAATGGCAATTAGAAAAGCTAAAATGAATCCAATCACTACCTCTTTAATCACCATGATAAAAAAGAGGAGATCGAATGCCATGGGTCCATGGGAATGGAGAAAGATAAATGGAAGAAAGAGGGGAACGAGAATAAAAGAAAACACCAGTTTTGCGGAATCGGGGATCAGCTTGCTCCCAAAGAAGGGGGCAATCGCTACGATGGGAACAATCCTTCCTAGGCCTAATAAAAAAAGTTGCCATACAGAAGCAAGGGGATAGCGCAGAAAAAAACTGACATAATCTTCGGTGGGTGATCCAGTTATATCCATTTGTAGAAATTTTTAAAAAGCTCTGTAGCAAATTGGAAAACAAGAGCTCCTAGCCATCCTCCCATATAGAGGATAGTCAACATTACGGCGACGAGTTTCAAGGCAAAGGAGAGAGTTTGTTCTTGGATTTGCGTAGCCGCTTGGAAAATGGCTACAAACAGTCCAATAATAGAGGCAAAAAGAATAGGAGGGCCAGAGAGGATGAGGATCAAAAGAAGCGCCTCGTAAGAATATTGGTAAACGATCGCCCTAAACATATATCTCTATTATAACTCTTTTTTTATTTGAAGCTCAGCACTAATCCCTGCACGAGCACTGTCCATCCATCGATCATCACAATTAGTAGTAGCTTAAGGGGTAAGGAAATTGATAGGGGGGAGAGCATCATCATTTGCATGGCAAGGAGAATATTGGAGGTCACCAAATCAATAACGAAAAAGGGAAGGTAGATCAAGACTCCAATTTTAAAAGCAGCATCGATCTGAGACATAATAAATGCAGGGGTCACTACGACAAAATCGGAATTTTTAATCGTTGCAGAGACATCCGCAGGAAAGCTCTTCTTAGCTAGTTTATAAAAACTATCCAGGGTTTTTTTATTGCTGTTTCTCACCAAGAATTGACGCAAAGGTTCTTTAGAAGCTCCGATCATTGCAAAAGTAACCGCTGCCGATTCAGCCGAAAAAAGTTTAGCAGGTATTGGGGCCGTGATGACTTGTTTGGCTTCATTATACATCTGCACACCGGTGGGGTACATGACATAAAGAGAGAGGAGGAGGGCGATGCCATTGATGGCTTGGTTGGGAGGGATCTGTTGTACTCCCAGTGCATTCCTCAAGAGAGATAAGGTGATCACCATCTTAAGAAAGGAAGTCAGCAGCATGACCAAGAAAGGGAGGAATGCCAAGAAAACCAGGACGAGGGCTTGGCTTGTCAGATCGGGATAGGCTCCTCCTTCAGGAAGCTGCAAGGCAGCTTCACCTTGTTGGAATTCAATTCCAGGAACCCCAGGTGTCCCTTGTCCAAAAAGGAGGGGGCACATCGACAAAAGCAAGAAGAGAAGCAAAGCAGTAAGTCTTATCTTAGGGATCATGAGTGTTTCAAGTTTTCCTTTTTAAAAATAGCCGAAAAAGCTTTTTCAAGAGCATCCCATTGATTTTTCAGCTCTGCATTAATAATACCCGCTTCTGTTTCGATCAAGCAGCCTCCTGCTTCGATGTCATCCCGGACGCCGATTGAAAGCGATTCGAGGTGTTCGAATAAGCTTTTTATTTCGGGGCGGTGGCTCTCGAGCATTTCAAAATCATTTTTGTTCACATAAATGGTGACCCGCTTATGCTGCAATACGGGTTTAAGTGCCGTTGCTACAATATCGACAAAAGTTTCGGGTTTAGCTTCCAACGTTTTTCCAACAATTTTTTTGGCGGCAGAAATCACTAAAGGAACAATAGCTTTTTCTACATCTTCTCTGATTTTTCTCAGCTCATTCTCTAAGTGGATGAGTTGCTCGTTCCATTTTTCTAGCCCTGCTTCGAAACCATCCTTTTCGGCCTTTTTTTTGATTTCTTCACTTTCGAGGAGACTTTTTTCTTTGCGGTCGGCGGCTTCCTTTTTAGCTTTTTTTAATATCTCTTGAGAAGAGATGAGGGTGGAAAAATCTTTTAAAGGGATGACTTTTGTTTCTGGGGGAAGGTGGAGGTCTCCATTTTTTAAGAATCGGAAAAACTTCATAGAGACGCCCTTTGAATCAGTTGTGTAGCCTGTTTTCTAAAATAGGAGGCGAGATGGGCCTCCTGGTTGGTCTTAAGGTATTGCAAGATGGCAGACCCTCTGCCTTCATCCATTTTATGAACGAGATTCCATATAAAACTAGGCTCTTGGTCTGCGATCGCTTTAGCTAACCTTTCCAGTCCCTTTTTGTGTAAAAGTGCAAATAGGTGCTTGCGCGACCCATCCCATAGGTGGAGATCAAAACGGGAAGGAGTCCCTTTGGTCTGTTGGCTCTTTGCGAATTGTAGCACTTTGATTTCTTCTTCGTTCAAAGCTCCTCCTATTTTTTCGATGAGACGTTTGTCGACGGTTTGTTTCACTTCTGTCGACAAATCGAAAATTCCTAGCAAGTCGATGAGCTTAATGAGGTGATTTTTAGTAAGGGCAAGCAAGGAGTTGGCGTCGGTAGCGGGCAATAGTTCTTCGGGTAAAATAGAGTCGGGAATGACTTTTTTTTTAAGATCGTTTAGTACGAATTCCCTCAGTGGGGCAGGCAATGGTGCACGAGGAGTAGGAAGTTGAAGAAGAGCTGCCAAAGGCTCACCTTGAGTGGCAGGGAGGGAAGAGAGGCACATCTTGCGATAAAGGATCGAACTTTTTTGCAAAGGGGAGGCGAGCCATGAGTAATGGATTTTTTGCAAGAGAGTCGAGGGGAAAAGGAAAGAAATAGAAGGGGGACAAAAGTTGAGTGTGATCTCCTTTTCCCTATTTCGTTCTTCTTCTGGCAGGTGATCGAGTAGAGGAGAGATCTTTTCAGGAGGGGATCTAGAGAGCAAAAACTTTGTAAAACGGAGGCTTTTAGGGTTATGGCTTTGGTTCAATGGTCGTTTCCTCTTTTATAACTGTAAAGCTTTTTGGATCAATTGGTTCAAGATCAAACAACGATTTCAATCCCTTGGCTTTTACTATGGGGTAGAATTTCCAAGCCAGCCACGCAAGGAAGCAAAAACAGAGAAAAATGAGGAGGATAAAAATATAAAAGAGAAATCTAAAAGCAACTACCGATTCTTTAGCTAAAACGATGCCCCAAATCGATACATAAGATTTTTCTATATCAAGACCATCTTTGCCAGGGGGCAAAATGATGTCTGAATAGATGGCCCGGTCGGCAACTACCGTAACATTGTCTATGGTAAGTCCTGGGACGGCACTGGCAACGAGGCGTTTTATCTTCGTGATGAGGATGGAATTGGGATTATCTAGCACTCCTTGGTGTTTGACATAGACAGAAGCGGTCAGAGGTTCTTTCGTCTCTTCAGTTGTTTCTTCGGAAGGCAAGGTAATTTGCACATCGGCATCGATGATGCCATCCATTTTTCGGATGGTCATGGCAAGTTGTTCAGAGAGTCCCTCTTGATAGCGGATTCTATCTTCGATGGCAGAAGGGACAATCCCCTTTTCACCGAAAAGATCGAGTAGAGAAGTCCCCTTGGCCCGTGGAAGTCCTGCCTGGTTTAAAATCGAGAGGGCCGCAGTGATGTCTCTCGCTGGAACGGAGATATCCCACAGTTGCTCCTGAGCAGCCCCAGCGGCAGCTGCCCCACCCACAGCGACAGGCGTTTTTTGCACTTCAATTCCTTTTGTGGAAAGAAGGAGGTAAATCTCATTGGCCTCACGTTCTTTGACGCTATTGACAATTACAGTGCGCCCTTTGCATCCCGTAAGAGCCAGTGATAAACAGATTATTATTAAAAACTTAGTGATATAGGCAAAGCGCATATTGCGAAGCTCTTGTGATCTTTTGCCCAAAATAGCAGAGAGGAAGAACAGATGCAATGTCTCTGTTGAGGAGGGATATACCAAATATCATAAAAAATGTGCATTTGGACGACAGCGAAAGCTCCCGCAGTTAAACGATCGCAAGTCGGTCAATATTTCTAATATTAACCGACTTGCGATCGTTTAACTCCGGGGCTTTGGCGTCGTCCAAATGTACATTTTTTATGATATTTGGTATTAGACGCTCTTCTCCCATTGCCTCGAAATATGCTTAATTTCCTCTCGGATCTCAGAAGAAAATGTAGGATTGTTTTCTAAATTTTTAAAAACTGCTCGATCGGAGTTCTCTTTTAATCCTTCGCAACAATTGAGGAGATAGACTACCAGGGTCTCATTCTTTACAACTGCGGGGTCTTGCAACTCTTTTAAAGCAGCTTTACTTACTTCTTCATCTCCTCCAAAGCAAGTCAAGGCAAAAGCGGCATTTTCATTGTCATTGTTTAATGGTCTTCCTTTTAAAACCTTAAGTAAGAATATTTTAGCCTTTTCTCCAATGGAGTAAAGAGCCGATAAAATCACCTCTTCTTCAAAGAAATTTTGGTTACCTAAAGCTTCAAAAAGAGGGATAATAGCCCTTTCATCTTTAATAAGCCCAAGGCAGTGGATGGCCAGCGCAGGGGCTAGGCCATAACCAGGGAAAAGAGTGTCATAAGCTTCTTCAGATTTAACAATTTGAAGAAGATCGGGAACAATAGATTCCCCGCGTGCCACTATTTTTTCAATTTCTTTTTCGGGCTCTTCTTCTTCACTTAAGATGAGGTCTGCAAGGAGGGCTGCGTTTGAATCGGGGAGTTTTTCTTTCTCGTAGATCGCTTTGAGCTGCCTATAAGCGCGAGTGGCTCGTCCTACTTTTTCTGCTTCGCTTCCGTCGAGAAGCAGCGCACCGAGGTTTTGTCCTAATTCACTTTCGACCTTCGCTAGATATTCTATCCTTTCGATGTCAAAGTCGGGATTCACCCCAATCCCCTCTTCTTGATAATACTTGAGCATGATCCCAAAATCCCCACCGAAATGAGCATCGCGATGCATTACGATTTCATGGTCGAGCGTATCAGTGAGCATCTCGTCATCGACAAACTCTTCCTCCTCTTCATCTTCTATAGAACCATAAGTGTGGCCATTCGGACCTTTGGGTTTGCGTGAAAACTCTTCAAAAATTTCATCGAATGATTTTTTGTTCATCAGGACGGACCTTATTTACTATTTCAAAAATTTCTGACGCATTGTAACTCGATCGAACAAACGGTCCTGCATAGACATGCAGGATACCAAGGTTTTTTCCAAAAGCCGCATAGGCGTCAAATTGTTCAGGAGGGACAAAAGCCTTTACCCTTATTTTATTGCGACTTGGTTGCAAGTATTGGCCTAGAGTGACGATATCGCATCCTGCGTGTGAAAGGTCTGCAAGGGTCTCTTTAACCTCCTCCTCGCTCTCTCCAAGGCCAAGCATGATACCCGATTTTACAAATAGAGCCTTGCCATTTTTTTTTACGTATTGAAGTACCGATAGGGTTCTTTCATAGGTGGCTTTATGCCTGACGGACGGAGTGAGTCGCCTCACAGTTTCAATGTTATGATTAAAAATTTCAGGGGCCTCTTGCATTAAAAGGTCAAGGCTCTCTTCTTTGCCGCATAAATCCGACGAGAGTATTTCAACTGTAACGCCGGGGCATTCCCTTCTCACGGCTCGAATTATCTGGACGAGATGGCCTGCCCCTCCATCGGGAAGATCGTCGCGGGCAACTTGAGTGATGACCACATGGCGGAGTCCCAACTCTTTTACTGTTCTCGCCAATCGTGCCGGTTCATCGACTTCGAGAGGTTTGGGCTGAGAAGAAAAATCGATGTCGCAAAAACCGCAGGCTCGCGTGCACTCCTTACCCATCGCAAGAAAGGTCGCCGTTTTGTGTGAGTAACACTCCAAAATATTCGGGCACCTAGCCTCTTCGCAGACAGTGGGTAATAAGTTATTGGAGAGAACGCGATGGGTTTTCCATAATCCATTGCCTTGAGGAAGGCGTCGGTGAAGCCAGCTAGGGAAACGCCCTCTTGCCACTACTTTTTCAGGAGAATTGTCTTCTGGATATAGAGGAAGAGGGTTTTTTTTTCTTGCCCTAGGGCGGTTGTCAAAACGCTCCTGCATTGCATCTCATCCTTCTCTTTTTTTTATTGGAGGAAGGTGGATGGGCCAACCCGTTCCCACTAAAGCAGCCTCCATCCAAGCTTCTGAAATCGTAGGATGGGCGTGCATGGTGTCGGCTACTGAGTCTAGGGTCAATTCATTAGCAATCGCTAGCGTCATCTCAGCAATAAGTGCCGAAGCCTCATAACCTATGACTTGTGCTCCTAAAATTTGTCCCGTTCCCTTGTCAAAGACGATTTGTGCAAATCCATCGCTCTCTAAGGTGGCTTGCGATTTTCCCAAGGCCTGGAAAGGATATTTGCACACTTCTGCTTGGTACCCCTTTTCGAGGGCTTTTTCCTGAGTAAAACCGACAGTTCCTACTTCGGGATGAGTGAAAATAGCGGAAGGGACGGCATTGTAGTGCATCGCACTTTCGCCGCCAGAGGCGTGGTCAGCAGCAACAATGCCCTGATGGGAAGCCACATGAGCCAAGAGCCATTTCCCCGTGATATCACCAATAGCATAAATGTGGGAAACGTTGGTTTGCATGTGATCGTTGACAGGCACTCTTCCTTTCTCATCGACTTTGACACCTGCTTTATCGAGACCCACCTTTCCCGTATTGAGGCGCCGCCCTACAGCCACGAGGGCGCGATCGGCAGTAAAACTTCTTCCATCAGCTAATACAGTTTTTACTCCCCCATTCTCCTTTTGGAGTCGCTCGACGGCTACATTGGTTTCTATCTTGATGCCTCTTTTCTTGAAAGCCAGAGCAATCGCATCGGAAACGGTTTTTCCTTCGGTGGAAAGAATAGTGGGAAGGAGTTCTAGTAAAGTTACCTCCACTCCTAGGGCGGCATGCAATGAGGCAAACTCACACCCAATAATTCCGGCGCCAATCACCAACAAACTTTTGGGAAGAGCTGTGATATTTAAAAATGAGGTGGAATCGTAAATAGTTTCGTGATCGACAGGGAGAAAAGGTAGCTCGAGAGGCTCGGATCCGGTGGCGACAATAATTTTTTTTGCTTCGATAAGAGTAGATTCTTTCCCTTTCACTTCAATCTCATGGGGAGAAACGAAGGTCCCAAACCCAGAAATAAGAGTGATTTGGTTGGCGCGGATTAATCCCTCAACCCCTTTTCTCAGTTTTTCCACAATTTTGTCTTTGCGGATTTTCATTTCATTGTAATCGAAGGTAAAGGTATCTACTTTGATGCCATGGTCAGCGGCTTTTTTCATTTTGAGAACAGCTTCGGCATTCGCGATCATTGCCTTGGAAGGAATACAACCTCGATTTAAACAAGTACCTCCCATTTCTGCAGCTTCTATCAGAACGGTTTTGTTTCCCTTCTGGGCACCGCGAATAGCAGCGACGTAACCACCCACGCCACCACCAATCACTGCTAAGTCAAAAAGTTGTTTCATAATTGTTGATCCTAATGGGGCGGTACTAGTGTAGATTCGATCCCTAAAAGCCTCTCCCTTTAGGGAGTTGGAGCCGATAATTTTGTTTAGGTGAATTATATTCCAAACCACCTTTTTCTTGCTTAAAAAAAGCACTTTAAGCGATAGATATTGTCCTGAGGAATTTACTTGCTCGGATTAGGCAATGGCGAAGAAAAACGATCAAAAACTGTGTTGGAATTGCGATGGGAGCATTTCTCTTCAACTTGAAATCTGCCCCTATTGTGGAGCCGATTTGGCGCGACCTCAAAATACGGCATTAAAAGATCCTCCTTCACCTTGGCAGACTGCAACAGTACAAAAAGAAGTACCACCTCCTCCCTATACAGGATCGACTTCGGCTGCCGATTTTTCGATTTCACAAGAAGAATGGAAGCGCACTCTGGAAGAGAAGCCGAGCAATGAGGTAAAAAAAGAAGAGCCTTCTGGAAGAGGTGAAATGATAGCCCTATTATTATTGCTTCCAGGAGTGGTATTTTTTCTCTTTGGAATAGTGCTTTTGTTGTTTGCCCGCGAAGGCTTCCTAACCATTCGTTGGAACGGAAATTTTGCTCTCTTTTATTTGGTAGGATCTCTTCCTCTTCTCTTTCTAGGCTGGCGCTCACTAAAATAGGCCTCTTGCTTTTGCACCAAAATTCAATGATTTTTTGCGGGATTTTGAACAAAATGAAATTATGCAAAAGGTCTAATAAACTGGGGCCCCGAAGGAGCCCCAAGTTTCGTC
>JBIOXR010000087.1:0-11662 GCA_044869735.1 Chlamydiales bacterium | reverse complement strand
TGTATTTCACCTAAGAAGAGGAGTTGTAAACCCCAATCATATTGAGAGCGTACATTCGAGTGGTAAGTAAGACAATGTGAATGAATGCGAACAAAAAGTTCTTGTAACCTCCAGTAACTTTTATCGATTAGTCTAGAGAGTTCATGGTATTTTTTTTGCAAGTCATCTGCAATTCCTTGTCGATATTTGATATAATCTTCTGTTTGTTTAATAAACTGGGGATAACGATCCCTGTATTCCTCTAGACGTTGTTTATGATCCTCAACCTCAGCTAGGTTGTTATTGATCGTTTTCAAAAGAGCATCTAAAGCCACTTGAGTAAATAAATCAAATCGACTCATGAAGTCCGAATATGATTTTATTTTGTGCCTATGATCGTCGAAGATAAATGTATTTCTAACCATTTTTTGACGATCGTCATTATTCCCGCAAGGTGTGATTCCTTTTTTGCGTAAGTCTTGTTCATAGATCCATGATCCATATTGGTACATTGCTTGATGGATGAGATATTCAAAAGTCATGATGCATTTCGCTGAATTGCAGGAGCGGCAGCAAGTAGATATATCTCTTCCGTCAGGCGGATCAGATGGATATTTAAATTCCGGAATTCCCCATCCATCGTAGTATCTCAAACCCAACTGGCAATAAAAACAACATTGGCAGGTGTAGCAATCACACTTGTTACGTTTGGATGCAGCACATAAAGCTGAACAGAGCAACAACAAGATCAATAAGATTTTTTTCATTTTACTTACCTAGGAATAAAGCAAAAAAATTTATATGAAGGACAAAGAATCTTTGCAATGAATTAATAAAAATTACTGCTGGGAGAGGTCGAAGGTGGGGGCAATGCCCGCTTCGCGGAAGTGCTTCTCAATGGCAGAGGCGATTGCGTCGGGATCGTCGGTGACGGTAAAAAGGGCGAGATCTTTAGAGTCGAGATTTCTTTCAGCTAGCACTGTCTTATGTAACCATTCTGTCAAACCATGCCAGTACTTGCTGCCAAAGAGGAAAATGGGGATGGGGCGGATTTTCTCGGTTTGGATGAGGGTGAGCACTTCAAAAAGCTCATCGAGAGTGCCATAGCCGCCGGGGAGGAAAACGAACGCTTGAGCGTAGCGGACGAACATTACTTTGCGGACAAAAAAGTAGCGGAAGTCGAGTCGATACTTGGGGTGGATATACTTGTTCGGTTCAGCTTCAAAAGGAAGAGTGATGCTGATGCCGCAAGATATGCCTTTGCCTTCTTGCGCTCCTCGGTTGGCAGCCTCCATGAGACCAGGACCTCCTCCTGTGATCACGGCAAAGCCTTTTTGGGCGATTTTTTTCCCTACTTCTATTCCTTGCTTATAATAGACATGATCAGGTGGAGTGCGGGCCGAACCAAAAATCGTCACAGAAGGACCAATATTAGTCATGGTTTCAAAACCATCGACAAATTCGGAGATAATCCGAAATACGCGCCAAGCATCTAATGAAGTAGTGGGTGGCTTTTTCTCGTTATTTTTCATTGTTCACTATAAGATGTCATTCATGTGCACTATAACAAAGGCATGAAATTTTTTTACAATACGTATGAATAAGACGGCATTTAAAGAGTTAACTCGTTTAGAACAAAGTGTTTTTGGGCTTCCCTTCGTCCTTTCAGGAGCTCTTCTCTCTTTTTATCAACACCCATTTCTTTTTGAATGGCGCTGGCTTTGGATCTTGCCTGCCTTTTTCTTGGCGAGGATTTCGGGCATGGCCTTCAATCAGTTGATCGATCGCACTATCGATGCTTCTAATCCACGTACGCAAGGGCGTGTTCTTCCCACCGGAAGAATGGCTATTTGGCAAGCGCGTGTCATAGCGTGGGGATCGCTCGTGTTATTTATCGGTGTGTGCAGCCAAATTAATATTCTTTGTTTCTGGGGCTCGCTATTTGCGGCATTTCTCCTCTGGGCCTACTCTTACACGAAGCGCTTCTCTCTTTTCTGCCACTATGTGCTTGGGCTTATCCATCTGCTGGCTCCTCTCATGGCATGGATTGCGATGACGGGGACCCTGGCATGGCCGCCATTTTTCTTGGGACTGAGTTCTCTTTTTTTGATTGGAGGCAACGATATTCTTTACGCCTTGCAAGATGTGGCTTTTGATCAGAAGCACCGCCTCCATAGTATTCCTTCCAAATTGGGCATTGGCAGGGGGATCAAAATCGCAAAACTCTCGCATGGCTGCAGTGTATTATCGCTTTTCTTCTGTGGTTGGATAGGACATTATCCCTGGATATTTTTTGGAGCCCCAGTGGGAATTGCCCTCTTTTTCTGGAAATCCCACAGAAAAATCAAGGAAGCGGTGCGCGAAAATCAATCGATCTTTCGTCTTTTTTTCATCAGCAACCTCTTTGTTGCTCTCATGGTGATGATTTTTTCCATTCTGACGGTATTATGGGCCGCTATGTAGTGGGTATCTCAGGTGCTTCTGGGATTATTCTCGGTTACAAAACGGCATCTGCTTTGGCTGCAATCGGACACCACGTCGAGCTTTGCATTACATCGAGCGCGCTTTTTGCTGCTAAGCTTGAGATGGGATCCTCTTTTTCCACCGGCAAAAAATTTGTCGACGCCATGCCATCAGAGATCAGAAAAAATGTAACGCTCCATCCCATCCACGATATTGGAGCCACCATTGCTAGCGGCTCTTTCTCTACCGAAGGGATGGCTATTGTTCCTTGCAGCATGGCAACCATTGCAGCTCTCTCGTGGGGGCTTGCAGATAATCTCGTGCGCCGAGCTGCAGATGTGACTCTCAAAGAAAAAAGGCCTTTGATTCTCGTCCCCAGAGAGACCCCCTTCAGTGCTATTCATCTCGAAAATTTACTCCGCTTGGCAAAATGTGGAGCTACTATACTTCCACCCGTTCCAGCCTGGTACACTTTTCCCCAAAACATGGAGGAGATCGAGAACTTCATCGTAGGCAAAGTTCTCGATGCTTTCAAACTCCCACACGACCTCTACCCAAAATGGGAAGGAAGTCGTCACACGAAAATGTAAATTTATTTGCCTTGATTGAGTCGTCCACTGCCGTGGATCACTTCGTGGAGGTTTTCCACTGCGACGAAGGCTTTGGGGTCTTCGCGTCGTACGATTTCTTTTAGTTCGGCGAGTTGGAGACGCTCGACGACAATGTAGAGAATCTCTTTTTCATCGCCAGCATAGCCGCCTCGTCCATACATAATCGTGAGTGAAATATTGAGTTCTTTCATCAAGATATCGGCAAGGTGCTTGGGACGGTCTGAGATAATCATGACCGATTTAGTCTCATCAAAACCGACGATGACAATATCCATCACTTTAGTAGCGACGACATAAGTGAGGAGTGATTGGATAGCCACATGCCAGTTTTTGTAGGCAATGCCAGCTAAGATAAAGATAAAAATATTCGTGGCTAAGACAACCTGACCCACAGTGAATCCGACCTTGCGGTTGGCGATGATCCCTAAGATTTCGGTGCCGTCGGTCGATCCGCCATAGCGTATAATTAGACCAAAACCGACCCCAAGAGTGAAGCCGCCTAATACAATTACTTCGAGAGCATCGCCATGAAAAGCCAATGGTGGAAGATCGAATAAGAGAGGAATCCAGAAAGTAGCTTTAAGAGCTAGAGCAAACAGAGCCACGGCACTGATCATCTGTACAACGAAGTGTTTACCGATTTGCTTGTAAGCAAGATAGAGGAACGGGAGATTGAAGAGGATCAAGAAATAGGGAAGACCTGCCTGGCCAAAAAGATGGGCAGCGATCATAGAAAGCCCAACGATACCACCGTCGATCAACTGGTTGGGAATCAAAAATATCGAAAGACCGAGAGCCGCTATTGTGGCTCCGATCACAAACCAAAATAGGGATTTAATGTAGAATTTTCCGAAGTTATGAGGCGATTCTTTTTGACCAAACATACTAAATAGTGGCGCGGGAGACGGGGCTCGAACCCGCAACTTCCGCCGTGACAGGGCGGCGCTCTAACCAATTGAACTACTCCCGCACGAGGAGAAAATTATCCTGGGCGCAACAGGATTTGAACCTATGACCACCTGTGTGTAAGACAGGCGCTCTACCGCTGAGCTATACGCCCGAAGGGAAACACTTTAATACAGAGGGAACATTTTACGCAAGTTTAGGTATTTGAATTTTTGAGGAAAAATTCTTCGAATTTTTTCCTCCTCTGTTCGAGTTCGCGTAGATCTGTTAATTCGTGTACGTAAATGGGAACTGCCGTCATATAGCCACTGCGCAAAAGAGAGATGTCAGAATCGTTGTCTTCGTCGAGTTCTTCGGGTTTGCCTCCCATCAAGTAACTTGGACCATGCTGGGTTTCGAGATGTAATGAGGGGTCTTCTGACCACCGCCCCTTACCTTGTCTCGTGAGACAAAAGCCTTTGACTTTCTCTTTGGCCGATTGGGGGAAATTGACATTGAGGAAAGAGCCCTGAGGAAGAGGGTGCTCCAAAAGGTAGCGTAGGACTGTTTCGATATATTTTTCTGCGACCTCAAAATTGGGGGTTTGTCCATTCTCGCACGAGAAGGCAACGCCTGGAATATTGCGGAAAACACCTTCGATGACAGCACCTACAGTTCCCGAATGAAGAACATTGCGCCCTGCATTAGATCCTGCATTGATACCTGAAACAATAAAGTCGGGAGTAAAGTCGAGAAGAACCCGCACGCCCATCTTGACACAGTCGGCAGGAGTTCCGTCGACGGCCCAAGCAAGGGTATTTTTTCCCCAATCGACTTTTCGCACCGAGATGGGTTTGTCCCACGTAATTCCCACCCCTGACCCCGATTTTTCAGAAGAGGGGGCGATCACAGCAAGGTCGGCAATATTAGCTTTGTGAAGGGCCTGCCAAAGATGTTGGAGTCCTTTGGCATCGATCCCATCGTCATTACTTAAGAGAATTTTGAGGCGTTTCATGTGTCTATTGTCCTTCACAGTCCTCTTTCTTCGCAAGGTTTTCTGGTACTCTCCCTGCTTTATCAGACCCATAAACCCATCCAGCACGGGCAATATTCAGTCGAGCTTCTGGGGTGAGAAGCTCCATTTCGGTGAGGAGGCGGTCGACTTTTTTGCGCATGGAATTTTGCCCTACGGGGCACTGACAAGTAATTTTTGCAAAATTATAGTCGCGTGCAAATTGGCGGATCGTCGTTTCGGGAAGATAAATCAGAGGGCGAATGATAGTGACACCGAAGCGGTGCATCTCTATTTTAGGCAAAAGACCTGCGAATTCTCCCTTTTGTATCATGTTCATCATCAGCGTTTGCGCATGGTCGTCGCGGTGATGGCCGAAAGCAATGTGCCGAATCCCATGAGTGGCTGCCAAGTTAAAAAGGAGCCTTCTTCTTTCCCTTGAGCAGCTATAACATTCGAGCGTGGGGAGCGTTTGTTGCGAAGTAGCAATATGCAATTCGACTCCGAGTTCTTTGCAGATCGCACTGAGAAAATTTACCTGAAGGCTAGCACCACACGAGAAAGCTCCATCGACATGGAAAGCTGAGATTTTAAATGGGGGAAAGCCTTTGCCCGAAATAGCATGGAGCAAGTAAAGGAGGGTAAGGCTATCCTTTCCACCGCTAAGAGCAACGGCTATATGAGAGACATTTTCGAGGAGCTTAAAATCGTAGATAGCCTTGCGGCAGGCACTTTCAAGTTTTTTTCCCCCTTTTTTCCAAGGAGGGCGGGCAATGGGAAGAGCAACTTTTAACATGGAATTTTTTTGGGTAGATCCGTATGATAGCGACTCTTCGAATGTTTGCCTTGCAAAATAGTATGAAGCAAGAGGTCCATTATGGACAACTTAAGAAGCTTACCTTTGCCCAAGAGTATCAATGAAGAAAAAAATTGGAAGGAATGAGCCTTGTTGGTGTGGATCCGGCAAGAAATATAAGCAATGCCACATGCAACAAGACGAGCAGGAAGAGAAAGCTAAAACATATACTCCCTCGGGTAAAAGAAAATTTAAGGCAAAAGTCATACAGCTTTCGACAAAAGGGGAGAGCCTCTTCAAACAGATGCAGAACGGCACTGAAGAGGTCAAGGGAGAAAAATTTGAATTGACAGAACACGATTTCACAGTAAAATCGCAAGAGGAAGAAACCTTTATCCGTCCCGAATCCCAGGAAACTCCCTCTGTTGCAGAAGAGGAGGAGCCTCCGTCATTTGGGGAGGATTTTAAGCCGACAAAGAAGAATTATCAGAAAGAGGAGTAATTCTGCTGGCGTAGCTCAAAGGTAGAGCATCCGACTTGTAATCGGACGGTTGAGGGTTCAATTCCTTTCGCCAGCATTTATGGGGGTGTCGCATAGCGGCAATTGCAAGGGACTGTAAATCCCTCGACTTCGGTCTCCGGCGGTTCGAGTCCGCCCGCCCCCAAAGAAAGACATCGCAAATGCGATGTCTTTTTTTTGGGACGGAGCAAGCCAATCGGTTGGCTTGCGTGCGGACGAGAAGCGAGTCGGCGATACCTTTAGGTCGCCGCGAGCCGGCCCGTAGGACGAGACGACGTAGTCGCTCGCCGTAGGGGAGTCCGCCCGCCCCCAAAATAGGTTTTATAAAAACCTATTTCTTTAAAGCAGCAATTCTGGCCTTAGAGGGAATTTCACCTATTTTGGTCTTACCATGCTTTGAATGTGATGCTGGTGTGATGGAAATATAGACATCTTGTCCTAGGTCATTCAAGAAACGCAAGAGGCGTTCCAAAGAAAAATTGGTCAAATAGCCGCGGAGAAGAAGAGAAACCTTCGGTTGACTGATTTTAAGAATTTTTGCTGCTTGGGCCTGTGTCAGTTTCTTTTTTTTGATAATCTCATAGATTTTCAAAGCAATTTCAGCTTTTGCTATTGCTTCTTCGGGATTGGGTACATTGAGGTCGGCAAAAACATTTCCAGAACTTTCAACATACTCGATGTCTGCTAAATGCTTTTTTCTTGGTTTTTTTGTTGTCATGTGTTTTTCTCCGTCAAACCTTTAAAAAGAATTTTGGCTTCTTTCAAGCGATCTTTGAGTAATTCGAGTTCCTGTTTTGGGGTAGCAATTCCTGATTTTGATTTCTTTTGAAATGCATGCAGAACAAAAACAAAACCTTTCATTTCTATAGTATAAATTACTCTATATGTTCCGCTTCTATCATTTTCTCGAATTTCAATTACTTTTGCGCTGCCCGTGTTGCTAAGAACTTTGGCGTGTTCGTGCATCTTACCTAGTTGGGCTGCGTAGAGAGCGAAACCCATTGCACGACGGACTGCGGGAGGAAAATCTTTTAAGTCCTCATAGCTCCTACCCACCCAAATCAATCGCTTCACAGGTTATTCCTTATCTTGTCAATGATTATGCCTGTTCAGGTATATTATGGCTACTATTTTTTGGGAAGAGGAACACAGATAGGGCTAGCGTTAGACTAAACCCTTCCAGACTGACAAATATCATAATAATAAGGATTTTTTCAAATTCTCTTAGTTATGCTATTAAAAAATATTTTTAATTGTGTTTTTATTATTTTTTATATTAAAATAATATTAGTTTTAAATAAATTAATATGCCTCAAATTCTTTATTTATTAGTTCCAGCTTTTGATCGGTCTGTAAAAGAACCGGCGGGAAAACTACGTAGGGTTTCTTCATCGGCATTGGTTCATCTAACTACTGCTCTAGCCGTTGCTATTATAGCGAGTGTAGGTGCTGCGTTGGCTACTTATTTTCTCACACAGGGAGTGATTTTATGGACAGCGGTTGCAGGGGGAGGGGCTCTTATTTCGGGGCCTTTTATTTATGTAGTTCTTCGTTGTGCTTTAGGTAGAAGGCCAAAAAGAAATGAACAGCAACCCTCTGTAGAAATAGAAAAATCGAGTGATGTAGAAGAGTCGAGTGAAACGCTTTCTGCAGAAGGAACAAGGCGAAATAAGGGAAAGGCCGATATTAAAGGTACTGTCTATATTCATTCTTCTACAAGCGGGCCCATTCGACGCGATCGCTATTTTAATTTTGCTGAGCGGTTGCAAACCGAAGAAGGTGAACCATTTGTTATTGAAGAAGAGGATATATATCTAGAAGTAGAAGGAAAATTTAAGTCATTAAAAGCAAATACTCTCTATCAAGATGCTAATGGATTACCGATGACTCGCATCTATTTACCTGCTTCTTTATTTGAAGGTGTCAATGAAGGCGAGACCGTTCGGTTTATTTATGATGGTAGGCTAGTGGAATTAACTTGCAAGCAAGCAAAACATCCTCATCCTGAGTATAATAAGCTGCCATTTCAAGATTTCCTAGAATATGTGCGAAGATATACTCGGTTCAATCAAACCCAGGCTCTTTGGAATGAGGATCTCGAAGGTGAGCCACAGTTCATGGGTCAGCCAATAGGTCAAACATTAGTTCCATTGAATGGCAATAGCGATGATGAGGAGTTTGATCTTCAGTTTTATGAAGAGGATCAAAAAGCACATGGGCCTTATCAACAGCTCGAAGTAGTAAATTATAATGGCGATACCGTAGTTTTCCGTATCCATCGCGATTTTGGAATAGATATTTCTGAAATCGCTTTAGTTGAATCGAAAGGAATCAATGGGTTGCATCAATTGTGGATCTTGATTCCACACAAACCGAAGAAAAATAAATTCCCTAAAGGAACCAATCAAGTAATTTCTAATGTAGGTAATCGCACCGAGACGCTCTACAAAGAGTCGTTCGATCCTCAAAACGGCGATAGAATGACCTTTTATCGTTATGGTCAGTATTTCAAGTTGCCAGTTTCAAATTCTTTAGAGGACTGTGAAATTGAGCTTAACTATGATGAATCTGGTTGGTTAACCCTACATTTCGAAAAAATAGTAGAAGAAACTGATTAAATCCCGTTTCGTTTTATTGTTCAGATATTGATAGAACTAACTTACCCTTTTCACTAAGGGGGAAAGTGTCTAATTCTTGGCAGAGAGACTCCATTTTCTCCAAAGAATCATGTTCGTGATACAGGTTAACTTGAAAATTAGAAATTTGGGTGGGAATCATTTCAAGAGATAGGAGTTTTTCTTTTTGCACTTTTACGACGAAATAAAAAGAGAGGTCATTCCGTAGAAGAGGGTCGATGGCATAATCGTCGGCAAGATCGCCTGTATCGTAGAGAATGAGTTTTTGTTTGTAGACTTCTACTCCTTGGAAAATGTGGGCGCTGTGGCCATGGAGGATATCTACTCCAAGGTCGATGAGTGTGTGGGCAAAAGTGCGGAAAAGGGTGGAAGGACGTTGTTGCATATTAGGCCCCCAATGGATAGATAAAATCAAAAGATCGACTTGATCGCGGAGATCGGTGATAGTGGTTTGAAGTGGTTCCAGATCGCCGATTTCAAGATAGTTTGTTCCAGGATGAGAAACCCCGGCTTTCCAATCGGGTTCGTTATCGGTGCAACCTAAAACACCTATTTTTATTCCCCTTTTTTCTATGATGAGGGGCTTTCTAGCCTCTGACAGGTCTTTCCCTGCTCCAACATGTAAGATGTGCGCTTTATCTAGAGTTTCAATTGTCTCGAACAACCCTTCTTCAGAAAAGTCGAGAATATGATTATTTGCCAGGTTGACGGCATGGACGGGCCCTTCATTAAGAACAGCAACCTTTGCAGGATGAGCTTTAAAGTTAAAAACTTTGGGGCGGATCTTGGTACTTTTCGTTAAGGTGGTTTCTAAATTGATGATATTGACATCCATTTTAGAAAGAAGTGAGTGTAAATCTCCCCAAACATATAAAGGAGAGCGATGATTTAGATAGTGATCTACAAGGCGCCCTATCATAAAATCTCCTCCAAAGCCAATCTTTAGAGTAGTCTCCTTGTTATTCCACTCTTTTAAGGTGGCGTACATCCGTTCGGTATGAGAGCCGAGCCAGTAGGTTTTGTGGCAGTGGGGACAAAGCCAGAACTCTTGGTTAGTTTCTCTTACTTGTTGAGGTAAATCGGCTGGTGGCGGGGTTTTCTGTAACAGAGAGTTACATTCGAGACAGCGCGAAAAAGGATGGTAGAGCCAATCGATTTTCTCTTCTTGTCTTAATTGCTCGGCCCACTCCTCTAACGCGTCTCCTTTTAAAAAGACGATGGTTTTTCTTTCTGGATCTAACTCAAGAAAATGGCGATCCTTTGTGATGAGGCGCCGCCCTTCCTCTTGTGCCCTTTTAAAGATTGCAACATCATCCGTAGCACTTTCTATGATGACAGTATCAAAACCTGCGGTGCGCAACCACCTCCCCAAATCGGCGCACATCTGGTCACAGAGAAATTTTGTCGTCATAAAATCTAGAGAATTTTAGCTTCGCAATGGCATTGTGGTGCGATTTCTTTTTTTGATGGTTGGGGAAGACGGCCGAAGTTTTTTTCTACGTCGTGGTGAACGGATAATAGAACATAGGTGCCGTAAAGAGGGAGAGGCAGGAAAGAGGCCACGGTTAAAATGCCTATAGGAATAGACGAAAAGGCAACACCATGGATACATGCTATCGTGGCATCGATCGCAAGCATGAACGAAACAGCACCTACAAATGCCGGAAGAGCAAACTTGTAAGCACAATTTTTTTCCACTGTAAGGCGGTAAAAGAGAGAACCTATTAGACATACTGCTATGGCGGGAATTCGAGGAACTCCGGGGATATACATGGCTCCTACCATGACTCCTGCGCGAAAAAGGTGATTGATAACGAGAGTAATTTTGTAGGCTGTGGGATGGCGCTCGAAAAAATCGGCCAAGAGATCTGTGGTTCCTTTCAAGGGATTATATCTATCGAGAAAATCACTACATCTTGCACTCAAGCTCATGAGCGGCGATTGTGCTATATTAAAACAGAATTTTCAAAGTAGAAAATTTTAGTTCCTGAACGGGTTTGAATGCCTTTAAACGCAGAGATTTTTAAGGGATGTCCCTTGACCCTTTCTCCTCCTTCTTCCACAAGGACACAAAACCAGGAGGGACATTTCCCAGCGAGAAGTTTGCGGCAATCTCGCTTTGAAAGGTAAACAAGAGTTCCCTTTTGTTCTAAAAAAGAGAGAACGTGCGCTTCATAGCTTAACTCTCTTTGTTTTGCATAATCATACCCTTCACCATATTCGATCACGAGCTGCTTTTTTCCTTCGTCCTTTTTTTTCAAATGGATTCGCCCATCCCCACACATGGCATCTGTTTGACTGCTACTTATTCCACAGAAATGGATCACTTCGAACGTGTTATTCTTGCATGAACGCATTACTTTTTTTATTGCATCATCATAGCCAGGAGTATGCAGTTCGATTTCCTGTTCTTCGGTTTCTTCTATAGTTTGTTTCGTTTTCCTCTTCACGAGAGTTACAATTACTTGGGGAAAAAGAGCTAGAGTAGAAGAGGCGCCTATTCCCAAACAGAGATAAAAAAGAACGGTATTTTTTAAGACAAAGAACGAAAGTCCAGCCCCGACTCCTCCTCCTCCAAAAAGAATAGCAAAAGCCAGGAACGAAATCACCCGTATGCTCAAGAAGAGGGTATCTTTGGTTAGGCAACAAGGAGGAATAGAAGAGGAAATTCGATTGCTCATAGAAACTGATATCAAATTTCAGTTAAAATAACTCTTATAATTCTACTAATTTAACAACTATTTTACATTGTCAGCCATG
>JBIOXR010000086.1:0-18953 GCA_044869735.1 Chlamydiales bacterium | reverse complement strand
GACGACGCGAGGGCTCGACATAGACTGCATTGTAAGGTTCTGGACCGAGACAGCGCAAAAAAGTGACGGGATTAAACGTCCCGGCTCCGACTTCTAGGTCATACCCTTGATGCACTGCGCACCCTTGGTTCGCCCAAAATTCGGTCAGGGTTGCGATCATTTGTTGAAAGTTAAGCATGAAGCCTCTCGAACGATCCTTGTATAGATATAGCTCTATGTTGAAAATGAGAAAGTATACGTGAACCCTTGCAGCGCATCAAACAAAAAAGTGGTCATTTCCGACGATTTCGCTCAGAAAATTGAAGAGACTATGGTGCCTAAACCTTTAGGGCATGAGGTCTTACTCACAATGATCCTCCCTGTTTTCAATTGTTCGGAGAGAATCGGCTATACCCTCGATAGCTTGCTGAGGCAGAACTACCCTCGTCTCGAAGTGATCGTCGTGGATGCAGGATCGACCGATCGGACGTTAGAGGTGGTGAGCGGTTATTATCCGTTGATTACCCGCATCTACTCTGTGACCGATTATAATGTCTATGACATGATCAATCGTGGGATTCCTCTTGCGTCTGGCCGTTATATCACAGCACTTTTTCCTGGAAGTTATTACCTTTCCGACCATGCTCTCATGATGTACGCTCACGCGGCAATGGAGAATAATTTTCCCGAACTCATCTATGCTGGAACCATCCAAAGAGTGGGAGAGAAGAGTCCTAGGCAAATTCTCTCCCCTCTCAATAAAGAGGTTTTGTCAAGGGGGATTTCCCCTGCTCCCTTGATCGCTTGTTGGTTCCGCCCCGACCTTTTTGAAAATATCGGCAAATTTCGCACGGATCTCACCATGCGCAGTTCTTTTGAATACTTATGCCGTTTTGCTAAATACGAAGATCTGAAATGGGCGATGGTTCCTCGGATCCTCGTCGATTATGACATTGGGAGGTTCTCATATAAAAAAGTGATCCCTTATGCTCTTGAGACATGGCAAATCATTTGTGCTCATTTTGGCGCGCGGAAAGCCTTCCGGTTTTTAAGCCAGATTTTGTGGCCCAAAAGCATGGGGCAATAGAGAAGATAGAACTGCCTGCTCGATGATCTCTCCTCTTTCGTTGGCAATAATTACCAACATATCGGGATTAAATTCATTGAGCACTTGGCGGCAGGCACCACAAGGGGCTCCTCCATCTTTTGTCACGACGGCTATGGCGGCAAAATCGTTTTTATTTTGCGCAAGTGCCGAAAAAACAGCGCATCGTTCCGCACAAATCGTCAAACCATAAGAGGCGTTTTCAATATTGCACCCTTCGATAATTTCATAGGAACTAGTCATGATCGCAGCACCTACGCGGTAATCCGAATAGGGAGCATAGGCTTTTTCGCGAGCTGCTTTAGCTGCATGAACGAGCTTTTGAATATGAATTCCTGTCAGGGGGGTGAGTTTAGCGGCTTCCAATTGACCTCCTCCAAATAAGGCGCACACTCCAAGTGTAAGAATACAAAAAATTTTGTACACCATATTCTTCTCTCCTTCTTTACTTATTTTTAAAAAATTATACAAAAAAGAGGGGGAATAAGTCCATTTTATTTGTCATTTTAATATCCTTGACTTGAACTATAATCTTTTCATTGTTTACCCTCTTAACAACTTCTAGGAAGGAGGGAGTTTGAGTGTTGCAAATTACCTTACATTTATTCGGATTTTTATAAGTCCCATTTTCATGTTCGTCTATATCGAATATGAACTATTGGGGATCAATCTCGTCCTTTTGCCTTATCTACTTCTTTTTTTATTTAGCGTTTCCGAGCTTTCCGATGCTTTTGATGGCTTTTTTGCGCGAAGGTTAAACCAGGTCACCGACCTGGGGAAGATCCTCGATCCGATGGCCGATAGCATCTACCGGATCTCGGTCTTTCTTACTTTTACCCGCCCTCCTGTCAATCTTCCTCTCCTCCTCGTATTTATCTTTATCTACCGCGACTCGGTCATTAGCACGCTAAGAACGATCTGTGCCCTTCGGGGATTTGCCCTCGCCGCAAGGGCTACGGGCAAAATGAAAGCCGTTTTACAAGCGGGTAGTGGCTTTGTGATCTTGCTTCTCTTCCTCGCCTTTACTTGCCGCCTCATCTCTAATGACACATTGACCTGGGGTGCTATTTGGGTCACTTCCATTTCGGCTCTTTATGCCCTCTATTCTGCCGTCGATTATATTTTTGCGAACCGAGAGTACGTAGTCCGCCTATTGACCAAGGAAGGGGAAGCCCCGTGAAAAAATATGATGTCTTGGGCATCGGGGGTCCTATTCTCGACCTCATCCTTTCGGTGCCTAATGAGTATCTCGATTTTGTCCCTGGAGCGAAGGGGGGTATGGAACCTGTCGACTATCCCACCCTCACTCGGATCATCGAAGAGAGTGGAGTAAAACCGCTCATTGTCACTGGGGGAAGCACTCGCAATACCTTGAGAGGTCTTGTTCGCTTTGGAGAGAAGTGTGCTCTCCTAGGAATGATCGGAGAAGATGCCATGGGGTCGACCTACCGCCGCCTACTCGAAGAACAGGGGATCCATCCTCTGCTTCTCGCTAGCTCCACTCCAAGCGCTCAAGTGCTTTCGATTGTTACTCCCGACGGGGAGCGGACGATGCGGACATTTCAGGGTGCTTCTATCGAAATTAGAGGCGAAGACCTAAAACCCCATTTTTTCGAGGGGGTCAAACTCGTCCATCTCGAAGGATATACCCTTTTTAATGACAATCTCACAGCTTCGGCCATGGAGATGGCCCAAGATGCCGGGGCCAAAGTCTCCTTTGACTTAGCAAGCTTCGAGATCGTCAGGAAATTCCGCCCCCAGATTCTCTCTCTTCTCGATAATTACGTCGACATTATCTTTGCCAATGAAACTGAATGTTTAGAACTAACAGGTCACCCTTCCGAAGAGAAAGCCTGCGATTTCCTCGCTGAAATCTGTGAAATCGGGGTCGTTCTGATGGGAGAAAGAGGGTGCTGGGTACGAAAAGGGGTCAAAAAGGTCCATTGCCCGGCTTATCCTGTCAGACCAAGGGACACCACAGGGGCGGGCGACCTTTTTGCCAGTGGTTTCCTCCATGCCTATTTTCAAGGTCTCTCTTTAGAGGCCTGTGGCCATTATGGGGCTATTGCTGGCCGCGCCGTAGTACAGGTCATGGGGGCCGAAGTCCCCCATGAGGGGTGGCAAGAAATTTATTCAATTCTAAAAAAAACTTAAATTGATCTTAATTTAATTTTTATTTAAAATACTATTATTAATATAAGTAAATTTATATAGGAAAAAAATTATGTTAACCGCTGTTGGCTGGGAATTATTAAAAACTCATTATAGAATTAAGGGTGTGCAATATCGGATTGATATGGTGGAAACCATCCGCCCTTGTAATAAAAAACTAGCGTTGGAGGGGACCGAGGTAGCATTAGGAACCTTAGCAATTGTTTCAGGTATTTTTGGAATTTTACTCAGTACGGGTGTACTTCCCATAGGGATCTCGAATCCCTATTTACTCATGGGGTCAGGTCTTCTTGCTGGAACTGGTGGATTGATTATAGCCGATGGCGCAGGTGCTTTTTTATTAGAAACTCTGGTAAAAAAGAAAATTTTCCCCTCTATTAAAAAGGGCGAGTATACTTATCGCAAAGATGAAGAGGGGACTGTCTTTTATTCTAGAAAAGATGGTATATTCATGAGAATTAGGAGGGTCCACAATAATTTAGAAGAGATTAGAACTGCCGAAAAATGGATAACCGACAGAGGCATTAAATTAAAAGTAACGCCACAAGCTTCCGAGCCTGCTTATAATGAATATACAACTGAAGAGGAGCGAGAGGCTGAGCAAATGGAACAGGAGAAACACGTAGAATCTTCCGATTCGTAATTAAGCAACGACTCCATCGAAAAAAAAGAAAAAAAAGGATTAAAAAATAATGCTTCCCACAGTTGGTTATGAAAGTCTGCACTTATATGCAAAAATAAAAGGATATCAAGGGAAAACATATGTTAAATCGACTCCTTTTCCCTGTCCTCCTAAATGTTTCATTGAAGGCGTGGAAACGGGATTAGGCTTTTTAAGCATTGTTTCCGGAGCATTTGGAATTTTACTATATTCAGGGGTAATGCCCATTGGAGTTACAAATCCTGCTCTACTCTTTGGCTCCATCGGCATTATTATCGTTGGGGGCGTCCTAAAAGTAGATGGAATAGGGGCCTTTGCTGTGGAAACTATAGCTAAAAAAAGAATGTTTCCATCTTTAGAGGTTGGCGAGTACACCTATAAAAAAAATAAGGAGGGCATTGTTTTTTTCGGAAGAGAAGATTCTCTTCTTATCAGAATAATATTTATCAGAACCAAAAATCCTAAACTAGCTCCTCTTTACTATAACGAATTAATTGCTGCCGAGCAATTATATAAAAGACTAGGCTGCGATTTAGTGGGTCACTTTAAACTTGCAAGTGAGAGATTTGCACCAACAGATCCTCATATTGCGAAGCTTACAAAAAAATATTTCGAAGAAGTCTTGAACATTCGGTTAGATGAACTAGAAATAGAAGAAGAGTCTTCTGAGTCATCAGAAAATTCTACAGATGAAGAAGAAATAATAAAAGTAGATTAAAACTATGTTACCAACAGTATTTTGGGAAACTTCCAAAACTATAAGTAGGACTCAAGGATGGCAAAAAAATATATCTATGACAGAAACAATCCGACCGTGCCCATTTAAAATCGCTGTTGAAAGTTTTGAAACGGGGGTTGGAATTATAGGTATCGTTTCCGGGGCATTCGGCATTTTGTTATATACGGGTACCCTTCCCATAGGGATATCTCATCCAGCTCTCCTTTACGGCTCCATTACAGCCATTGCCGTCGGGGGAATCTTAATGATAGATGGCTCGGGGGCTTTTATCTGGGAAACAGCACTTAAAAAAAGAAATTTTCCTAAGGTGGCGCCCGGAGAGTATACTTATAAACATGTAAACGATCGTTTTGGTCCTTATATTGTTTTTTATGGGAGATATTGGGGAAAAAATTCTCTTTTTGTAAGGATTATTACGGTAAAAGAAGAAAAAGAATTTAGGTATAATAAAACTTATAATAATTTACTTTTAGCTCAAGTTGAGCTTGAATATCACCTTCAAATGAAATTACAGACAGGCCTCACCCTGGCGAGCGATAAATATACTCCTAAATACCAAGATGATGCGGAGTTAGCGGAGAACTATTACTCAAGGGTGGTGGGAGTTCTCATCAAGAAACCAAATGTGGAAGAAGAAGAAAGAGTTCCCGATGAAAAGGCCGCATCTTCCAGTGAAGCTGAAGAAGCTCAAGATCCTTCGTTAGCCGAGGCACGAGCAGATAGTCTTTTGTAGAGGGAATAATATCTTTCACTCGAGTGATTCCAGCTCGAATCTCTTTCCATCGAATTTATTATCAACGTTTTCCATTCATCTGGTCGCTTTTCCCAATAATCGAGGGCCCGACTAAGTGTTTGGTTTAATGCCTCTTTTGTTAGTTCGCGGAATAGGAAACCGTTTTTTTGGCGTTGGGGGGCTGTAGCATCGTCAACATCGACGACTGTATCTTGCAATCCTCCTGTTTGCCTTGCCAAGGGAAGGGTACCATAGCGCATGGCGATGAGCTGCGTCAGTCCACACGGCTCAAAATGGGAGGGGACGCAGAAAAGATCGGCGGCGGCGTAGACAAGGTGAGAAAGGGGTTCGTTGTAGGTCAGCTCGATGTAGACATTCTTGTTTTTTGCGAGTGAGCTCTTCAGTTCCTGAAAATCTTTTTGATAGCGTTCTTCTGAAGATGAGCCCAGGAGAACAAATTGACCACCTCTTTGCAAGGTCGATAAAAGGGCCTCTTTAATGAGTTCTGGTCCTTTCTGCTCCACAAGTCGAGAGATTGAAGCGACGAGTGGTTTTTTATTTTTTTCTAATGAGAGGATATTTCTTAAATGATTCTTGAGTTTCTCCTTTTGATCAGAGACTCCGTGTAATGAGTAATGAAAAGGAAGAAAGGGGTCTTTTTCAGGATTCCAATAGCTATAATCGATCCCATTGAGAATGCCCATGAATTTTTTCCTATGTTCACGCAACATAGGGGAGAGGCTCTCTTCTCCGCGAAGCATCTCATCGGCATAGGTCGGAGAAACAGTTGTTACGAGGTCGGCATATTCAATTCCTCCTCGCAATAAATTGCATAGGGTAGGATCGTCCGGGTCTTCAAACCCCGCTGTGTCTAATCCAATAGCTTGGAGGTCATGGGCCTGACATTTGCCTGGATAAGAAAGATTATGCAAGGTTAAAACGGTTTTCGTCTTTTCCGGATTAAATAAGCGTGCTAAAGCAGCGGTGTGCCAATCGTGAAGATGCAAGATGTCGAACGTTTCTGTCTGCTGTGATAAGAATTCATAAGTGGCTCGACAAAAATAGAGAAAGCGCATCAATTCATGTGGCCCTCCATAAATGGAATTCCCTTCAAACAGGCCAAGAGAATCGTGCGATTCGATGAAAAAGACCTTTAAGCTATCGATATCTCCTTTCCATACAGTATTGTGATGCCAGGTGTTATAAAGAGGCACCTTTAGATCGTTTTCTATGACTTCGAGATGTTTTATGCCAGAGCTAGGGAGCGATTTGTATTTTGGGAGGATAATGGCGACATCAACGTCCATTTTCTGCAGCGCTCGTGAGAGACCCTGCATCACATCTCCCATCCCTCCCACTTTAGCCACAGGGGCTAATTCAGCAGCAACTTGGACTACCCGCATACAATTTTTGACTCTAACAGATGAGATTGTCTCTTGCTAATAAAATCTTGTTGGCCTTAGGATGATCCCCGATTTTTCCTGGGGTGTGGCCAAGTGGTAAGGCAACGGTTTTTGGTACCGTGTATCGGAGGTTCGAATCCTTCCACCCCAACACTTTGTGAGCTCCATGTCTCCTGATGCCAAAGTCTCTTTATTCTCGGGTACGTCGCACCCCTCCTTTGCAGGAGCTTTGGCAAAATATCTCTCTGTTCCTTTGGGCAACGTTTTGCATCAACCTTTTCTCGATGGCGAACTCTTTGTCCAGCTCCTCGATAGTGTAAGGGGTCGAGATGTCTTTGTGGTGCAAACCATTGCTCGCGACCCAAACAACTACCTCGTCGAGCTCCTCCTCATGGTCGACGCGCTAAAGCGGGCGTCAGCTAAAAGTATCGTGGCCGTTCTTCCCTATTTTGGTTATGCTCGCCAAGACCGTAAAGACAAGCCGCGCGTGCCCATCACTGCCAAGTTGATCGCCGATTTACTCGAAACGGCAGGTGTTTCCCACGTCTTAACCATGGATCTCCATTCGGGGCAAATCCAAGGTTTTTTTAATGTTCCAGTCGACAATCTCTTTGCCCGTCCTCTTCTTGCCGAAGCGTGTCAAAGTCTAGGGAGAGAAAATCTTGTCGTTATGGGCCCCGACTTAGGGGCAATTAAAATGGCTCGCGCTTTTTCAAATCAGCTCAAGGCCGATTTTGCCGTTATTGACAAACGGCGCGTCTCTTCAGGTGGCAAGGTCGAGGTGTATGCCATTATTGGAGAGGTAAAGGAGAAAGATATCATTCTCGTCGATGACATGTGTTCGACGGGAGGGACGCTGGTTGCGGCAGCTGAAGCTTGCAAAAAAGAAGGAGCAAAGAGAATTTTTGCTGCCTTCACTCACCCCCTTTTGGTGGGGGAAGCCTTATCCGCTCTAGAAGCCAGTCCTATTGAAAAAATTTTTACCACAGATTCTATTCCTCTCTCTCCAGAGGCTGCAAAAAGCAAAAAAATCGTTCAAATTTCGGTATCCCATCTTTTTGGTGAAGCTATAAAGAGAATTATCTCCGCCGATTCGATCTCCTCGATTTTTAATTAAACAAGTAGTAGTCAAAAACCTTAAAATCGCTTAAACTACCACCTTTTCGTAATAGGATGGAGCTGGCTCATGGAATTGCAAGTTAAGCCAAGGACAAGATCTAAAAAGTTAGATGCAAAACGACTTCTTCGCGAAGGAGTTATTCCCGCGATCGTCTATTCACAAGGCAAAGAAGTAGAAACGATTGCTGTTGAAAAGAGCGACTTTCAAAAAGCCCTGCGAACCATTGCACCCGGCCATTTGCCCAATACGATTTTTAATCTGAATTTGGGCAAAAAACATTTCCGGGCCATTGTAAAAGATATTCAATATCGTAGGACGAATTACGAGGTTATCCACCTCGATTTTTTTGAACTCCCTACCGATGTGCCCGTGAAAGTTGCTGTTCCTGTGGAGCTTACTAGTGTGGCCGATTGTATAGGAGTCAAAGCAGGAGGTAGCTTGCGGCAAGTGTTGCGGCATGTCGAGGTAAAAGCCTTTGCTAAGAATTTCCCCAAGAGTTTTTCGATCGATGTTTCTAACTTAGGAGTTGGCCAATCGGTGAGGCTTTCGGATATCGAAATGCCTGAGGGTGTGGAGTCGAGTATGAGCCCTGCGACAATAGTCGTCGTGGTCTCCAAATAGTAGTCTTCTGCATGGTGCGGGGGCGATTAATTGTTGGCTTGGGTAATCCAGGGACCAGCTTTGAGGCGACCCGGCATAATGTAGGATTTGAAGTTGTGAAGGTAGTGGCTAAGCGGCATGGGTGGAAATTCCATCGTGGGTTTCGGCTCAAAGGAGAGGTAGCAGTAGGCATGATGAACGAAGATGAGATCATTTGCTTGCTCCCAACTGCCTATATGAATCGCAGTGGGGAAGTAGTAAACAAGGCCTTGGGAAGGCATCGCATCGCCTTTTCTGACCGCGATGTGTTTCTCGTCGTTGTAGACGATGTCTACCTCAAAACGGGAACGATGCGCCTTCGTGCTGAAGGAAGTGCGGGTGGACATAATGGCCTTAAAAGCGTTGAAGCAGGCCTCTCTTCCACCGAGTACGCGCGCCTCCGTATTGGAGTTGGGCCTCGTCATTGGGAAGCGGTCGACGCCATGGGGATGGAGAAATTTGTTCTTGCCCCTTTTGCTACCGATGAGAGAGCAGTTATTTTAGAGGTAATAGAAAAAGGAGCCGATGTGATTGAATGCTGGCTCCAGAAGGGAATAGAAAAAGCCAGGCAAATGGCCGGCGAAACAAAAGTCGATTTTTTGGATGACCAAACTTCGCAGGAAAACTGAGAGGGAATCAAAAAATCTATTAAATGAGGGTAGAATGAAAGAAGAGAAGCAACAACTTTATGAGGGGATGTATATTCTTTCTCCTCAATTGAGCGAGGATGCTCGAAAAAAAGCAGTCGATCGGATTATGCACGGGATCTCCTCACGTGGAGGGGAAGTCCTGAAGATCCATGATCAAGGGCGAAAAAAATTAAACTATGAGATCCGCGGAGTACGCGAGGGGCACTATTTCTTGCTCTATTTTAATGCTCCTACTTCAAAATTGGCCGAGCTGTGGAGAGAGTATCATCTCAACGAAGATTTAATTCGCTTTATGACCCTCAAAGCCACAGAGGTTAAAGAGGTTATAGAATTTAAAAAGTTGCCAGAATAAGAGGAAATGTACGTATGAAGGAAAGGTCGTCACCACCTCCCATGGAAAGCCATTTCGACGGGCCACCTACGGAGGGTTATCAACGCCCAGAGGGGGCACGAAGAAGAAGAGTTAAAAAGCAATGTCCCTTTGTTGCGGCAGGGTTTGAAGAAATTGACTATAAAGATATCGATACCCTGAAGCGATTTATCACTGAGAGAGGAAAAATTTTGCCTCGCAGGATAACTGGTGTATCGGCCTATTTTCAAAGAAAATTAGCTGAGGCGATCAAAAGAGCGCGCTATATCGCCCTGCTCCCATTTGTTGCAGAGGAATAAATCATGAAAAATTTGCTCTTACTACTCGAAGACTTAGAACCCATTGGACGCAAAGGAGAGGTCGTCTCCGTCAAGCCTGGTTTTGCTCGTAACTATCTCTTGCCTCAAAAAAAGGCTGTTATCTCCAACAGGACGACGTTAAAACTGCAAGAAAAGCTCAAAGAAGAGAGAGAAAAACAGGCTCTTGTCGATAAAGCTGCCGCAGAAGAACAGGCACAAAAAATAGCCGTGATGGTGATCACTACGCATGTCAAAGTCGATCCCGAAGGGAAAATGTACGGCTCGGTCAACTCGACAGAGGTCGCGCGTCTTTTGAAGGAAAATGGTCTTGAGCTCGATCGGCGCAATGTCATTCTTCCGCAACCTATTAAAAGTATTGGAAAACACACCATTACTCTACGATTGAAAGAGGGTGTAGCGGGCGCTGTTACCCTTGAAGTTCTCCCTGAAGGAGGACTCCAGCAAGTTGTCGAAGAGAAGAAAACAAAAAAGAAGAAAAAAGCCGAGGCCGAAACTACTATAGAAGAGACAGAGGAGTCTCCGTCTGCTTGAGCGGGCATGTTTTTTTCTCTCCTGCTAAACTCAATCTAACTCTTCGTATTCTAGATCCACGCGCAGATGGCTATCATGAGATAGCCTCTCTTTTTCAAGCTATTGATCTTGGTGACGACCTTATTTTCTCTTTTGCAGAAGAAGACACTCTCACCTGTACCGATCCCACCATACCTTTGAATCGCGATAATCTCATTTGGAAAGCCGTAAATCTCTACCGGGAACGCACAAGACAACCATTCAAAGTTTGCATCTATCTTATCAAACGCATCCCCATCCAAGCAGGTCTTGGAGGAGGGAGCAGCAATGGGGCTACGACACTATTTGCCTTAAATGCTCTCCATGGCTTTCCCATCCCAGAAAAAGAGCTGAGCGATTGGGGACAAGAGATCGGTTCTGACGTTCCCTTTTTTTTTTCCTCGGGAAGGGCATTCTGCACCGGAAGGGGAGAGAAGGTCGAGAGCCTTGCTCCTTTGTCAGGAGAATGTCTCGTCGTTAAACCAGAAGGAGGCCTCTCCACCAAAGAGATGTACCAACTCTTCGATAAGTTGAAGCCAGGACTTTCTCTCCTTTCGACAGGTTATTTCAACGATTTTGAAAGTGCAGCTTTTTTTTTGCGCCCCGATCTCGCTCTTCTAAAAAAAGAATTGCTCAACTCGGGGTTTGATACGGTGTGCCTCACGGGCTCAGGTAGTGCTTTTTTTTGTTTGGGCAACGGGAATTATCGTGGTGATTTTCGCTCTTACAAGGTAAATTTTTTGCCTCGTTCTAATGATGGAGCGTGGTATAAGAGGTTACCTAATGAAATACGAAGATAAATACATAGTCGTTACCGGTGGAGCGGGATTTATTGGTTCCTGCCTCATACGCTATTTAAATGAGATTGGACACAGAAATCTCATCGTCGTCGACAGACTGGGGATGGGAGAGAAATGGAAAAACCTCGTCGGAAAGAGTTTTTTAGAGTTTATCCCCAAGGACCGTTTTTTTGATTGGCTCGTGGGAAAAGAGGGTGAGATTAAAGCATTCGTACATTTGGGAGCCTGTTCGAGTACAACCGAAAAGAATGCCGATTACTTAATCGAAAATAATTACGCTTTTTCCCTCCGGCTTGCCGAATACGCACTGACCCATGGCCAACGCTTTATCTATGCTTCCTCCGCTGCTACCTATGGCAATGGAGCTGCAGGATTTTCCGATGACCATGCCTTGCTAGAAGATCTTCAACCGCTCAATATGTATGGGTACTCCAAGCATCTCTTTGATCTTTGGCTCAAAGACCACCATCTCCTTGACAAAGTAGTCGGTTTGAAATATTTCAATGTCTATGGCCCCAATGAGTATCATAAAGGGGATATGCGATCGGCGATTCTTCGCTTGGTTCCTGAAATTATTGAAAAGGGAAAGATCGAGCTATTTAAATCGACCGATCCAAAGCAATATAAAGATGGCGAACAGATGCGCGATTTTATCTATGTAAAAGATGTAGCACGAATGACTGCCGATTTCCTTTCAAATGATTTGATGGGGATCTACAACATCGGCAGCGCTACCCCTTCCACGTGGAATACTTTGGCGGGCTTCATCTTTCAAGCATTGAATCTCCCTCCAGACATTCGTTATATCGATATGCCCGATGTGTTGAGGGGAAAATATCAAAATTATACCTGTGCGGATATGAAGAAAGCTTGGGAAAATGGGCTGGCTCCTCCTCAATTTACTTTAGAAAAGGGAGTGCTCGATTACGTCACTAATTATATTATGAGTCACAAGCGGTGGTAGATCTTTTTCATCTCTTCAACCAAATCGAACGGAAGAAGGTGCTCATTTTCGGAGATGCGATGCTCGACGTCTACACCTTTGGTCAAGTGGAAAGGATCTCTCCAGAGGCGCCGGTATGCGTCTGTCGCGTAAGCAAAGAAGAGAAAAAACCGGGAGGAGCGGGGAATGCGATTTTAAATCTCATCGCTTTGGGCATGGAAGTCGTCGCGTGCGTGCGCGTGGGTTTTGATGAAGCAGGCGGAGCTTTTGTGTCAGCTCTTTCCGATGAAGATGTCGACGTGCGCGCTATTTTCCACGACAGGGAGTGTCAGACGCCAAAAAAAAACCGGTTGATCGCTGGACAACAGCAGCTTCTCAGAATCGACTATGAGGCAGTGCAGCCTCTCTCTTCTGAGTTAGAAAGTAAAATCATTCGCATTCTTCCCTCCCTTTTTGACGGTGTGGCAGTCGTAGCGATCTCCGATTATGGGAAGGGATTTCTCACGGAACGGCTTCTCCAAGAAATTATTGCTATCGGAAAAAATAGAAAAATCCCCCTCCTCGTCGATCCAAAAGGAACTAATTTTTCAAAATACCGAGGCGTGACCGTCATCAAACCCAACTTGTCGGAAGTCATAGGTGCGGCGCAGCTCGGCAAAGAGGCACCACTCGAAGCCATGGCTCTCAAGCTCATCCGAGAGACAGAAACCGAGTATTTGCTCGTCACAAGAGCGGAAAAGGGAATCTCGCTCTTTTCAAAAAATGGCACGAGAGAAGACTTTCCTGCCGAAGTGCGCGAAATTAAAGATGTCACAGGGGCAGGAGATACGGTTTTGGCCACCATTGCCCTCGCTCTTGCCAACCGCCTCCCTCTAGAACAAGGGTGCCGCTTGGCAAATATCGCTGCAGGCTTAGCTGTCGAAAAAATTGGCTGCACTGAAATTACTTTGGGAGAAGTGGCTCAACGCCTTCTAAAAATGAATCCATTGACTAAGATTTTTGATGAAAAGCACCTCTACACCCTTAAGACGGCCATGCAAGACGACCCCTTCATTATGCTCGAAATAAGTGCAAAAGAGACACTTTCTTTCTCCTTTTTCGAAGGGATGCGTTTGCTAAAAAAGAGACATACCGCACTCTATCTGATGATATACATCACCGATAGCGAAGAGAATGAAGCCTTTGCCCCCATGTGTGCTTCACTAACTGAAGTCGATTACATCATTTTACAAGGAGAAAGCGGGGGATTTCCGTTGATCCCTTCGGCACGGTACGTCTTTCATCAGGGGTGCTTGGTAGAGGAGGAATTATCGTCAGTTCGGTAAAAAGCGAGTTTGATTGGAAATGCGAACCAGGAGCAGAAAAATGGCTCCATGCTTATTTACGCGAATATGAAGAGCAAAGTGCTATAGTCGCAACTTTAAAGAGAGAGCTCTACGAAAAAACGAGCACCCGCCTTTTCGATTGGATCGACCATTTGGTCGTCACCGAGTCGGGTCACGTCGAAGAGGAATTGCGAGCCAATGGCTTTGAACAAGAAGGAGCCGCTCCAGGTTATCGGATCTTCACCCATTTCAGAGCTAAGCTCCCTAGCGTGGTCGTCAACGATTCCCATTCTACATTATTAAAGGGGATTGCCCTTAAAGTAGAGAGTATCGCCGATTTTTTAATGGTTCGCGGCCAAGGAGGGGTCATTGAAGGGACTCCTTTTTCACCCTACCGACGCACTTGCGTTGCCGTAGAAAATAAAGTAGCTCTTTATGCCGTCGAACGGCGTGGCTCGCGCGTCATGGAGCCAATCTACGCTCCTCCGACCTATTTACAAGACTATCTTTATGCAGCTGAAAAATGGCAGGGGAGGCGGCGCAGCTCTAAAAGGGAAGAGGAAGAAATGGCAGAGGCTCTGAATCTAGCCGAAGAGTTTGTTCGACTCATCGGGAAAGGGCCTGCTGCCTGGGTCGTTTTTGAAGGAGAAAGAAAGTATTGGCAAGTGCGCAATCGCGCTGCCACCATCCAGAAGAATCGCCAAGACACTCTGGGGCTCGGTTGGGGGAATCACGACCACCATACTTTCCGTAGTTCCCGCAAGTATTTTACCTCTCTCGTACGCCTCTTTGAAATCGTCGGATTTCAATGCCGCGAGCGGTACCACGCCGGAGAAAAGGCGGGATGGGGAGCGCAAATCATGGAAAATCGCGAAGCCGGTTTGATTGCCTTTCTCGATGTCGATCTAGCACCACAGGAACTTGCCATCGATTTTGCCCATCATCCTCTGGCCGACCGGAAAGAGCTTAGCACTGTAGGACTCTGGTGTGCCCTTCACGGCGATTCGATCCTTCGTTCGGGCATGCACCATTTGGAAGCGCAGTTCGATTTTGAAAAGCTCTCTTCCGATCTCCAGTCCTATCAGATTGGAATGATGAAACCCTTCAGCAATTTTTCTTATCTGAGACAAGTCTTCACAGAGCCTGAGAAATGGCCCGTTGAGCCGAAGCGCATCCACTCGCTTTTAGAGCAAGGCTCCATTACTGCCGAAGAGGCCGATAAGTTCCTCAAGGAGGGAGCTGTAGGGTCACATCTAGAAAATCTCGAGCGCAATGAAGGCTACAAAGGCTTCAACAAAGACAATGTCAATCTGATTATCCAGTGGACCGATCCTCGAACATTGACCTAAGAGGGTGTTTACAAAGTGCTTTTAGTTTATTTATTTAGCTGTGCGATTTTTTTGGGAGTGACGGTCTCTCAAATGGTCGACCTCTCCTCCTATCGAGACAAGTTCCTTTTTATCACCAATATCTTACTCGCCTATATCATGATCGAAGTAGGACTCGAGTTTATCATCAACAAAAAAAAGTGGAAGTCTTACCTCAAAGATTACTTCGTGGCGTTTTTGGCAGCTTCACTTCCGTGGCTTTTCTGCTTTTTTTATTTTTTTTACATTTTTCCTGGAAAGTGGGAAGAGCAACTGATCATTGCCCGTTTTGCTGCACCAACAGCTACAGGTATCCTCTTTGCCATGCTCGCTGCAGCTGGTTTAGCGGCATCGTGGTTTTTCCGAAAAATCGAAGTTCTCGTCGTTCTTGATGACGTGGATACTATTTTGCTCATGGTTCCTCTCCAGTTTCTCTTCTTAGGAGCGACCTATAAACTATTTCTCGTCGTCGTAGTGATTATCTTGCTCATTGTAGCTGCTTGGCGTTACATGCATCATTTCCGGTTTCCCATTGGAAAGACATGGGTCTTCTTGTATGCCACATTTTTGGCTACACTCTGTTGGGGAATAAAAAAAGCTTTTAAAGTTGAAGTCGAGGTGCTGTTACCGGCATTTGTCTTAGGGGCTGTTCTCTATAACCCCCATATTTTAAGAAAATTGGAATTTCCCCACGAACATGCCTACCTCGAGCCTGTCGCCACAGTGCCGATGTGGATAGATAGAGGGATAAAGATGATCTTCATGTTTATGGTGGGTCTTTTGTTACCTAGAATAGAGTTTGGTCATTTCAGCATAGGCATGACGATTTTCCACGTCCTTTTGATTACACTCCTTGCCAACTTAGGCAAATGCGCTCCGATGTTTTTTTACCGCAAAGAGGCAACACTCAAAGAGAGAATTGCTTTAGGAGTAGGAATGTTCCCTCGAGGAGAGGTGGGTGCTGCTATTTTAGCTTTAGCCCTGGAACATGGAGCTGCTGGATACGTGACTTCCCTGGCCGGCTTGAGCTTGGCCCTCAATCTTCTTCTGACCGGTATTTTTATCAGCATAGTGGTCCGTTTGCTACCTCCTTCCGAGGTAGGCAGAAGCTAAAGGGGAATTCGACGCGGATCATCACCGCATTGGATCCCGGATTCTTGCGTGAAAGATGGCCGTTAGAGATATGAAAAAATTCCCCGCCAATGCGGATGCCGTTTTCAAGCACAAGCGCTGCTTCAAAGGCCGAACGAAACTCCACTACAGAGCCAAGATCGATCCCATTTCCTCTAAAATAAAGACCCGGAGAAAAGCTAGGAGTGATGGCAAGGTTTCTAAAAAGAAAAAAATCGATCGCAGCCCCCAAATAGGCATATGCCGAGTTAAATTCTGTGGTTAAAATGCCAATTTGTGGACGAAGCCATGGAAGCCTGGGCACTGTGCCTCTAGCTTCAAGCTCAAAGGCGACTTTGGGATAAGCGGGCCGTACAATTCCGCCTCCGAGGCAAATCAATGGAGGGCGTCTGGCATCTGCAAATACAACTGCACTAAACGTTACAAGGGCAATACACCATGCAAAAAGTTTCGAATGAATCAACGCATCCCCGCGATTTATTCATTCTTTTTACATGAACGGTGATTTTATACCAATGTTGTGGTAGTCTCCTTTTGTCACTTTAACTTTAGGTAAAGAAAATGGCTACACGAGTTCCCCAAATTACTATTAATCTAACCCAACAACCACAACCCGCACAGGGGCAATGCAGTTACTGCAACACCACTAAAGCAGTCAACGAGTTTGTGAAATGCCATTGCAATCTCGTCCAATATTGTGACCTTAGATGTAAAAAGTTACATGGTCGTGTTCACCGTTTTGAATGTGAGAATTACAATACGAATATCAATAAGAATTTCGTTACTATGAGCGAAAATTATTCCGCTTATAAGCAAATTAATGACGAAGCCGGTGCCATCAATCAATCAGTTGCAGCAATGATGGAAAGAAAAGATATTTCCGATGAAGAGATGAAAAAATTTATGACAGCAACTCAAAATCGTTTAGCTACCCTATCGATTCAACTTCAACGAGTCATAACTCAAGATCCCTTTCAGCCAAAATAAAGATTTTGTTGACACAAAGAAAAGTATTTATTAAGGTGAGTTTTTCATCTTATAAAGGATTTTTCATATGTCAATACCAGCACTTCCACGAACTGCAGCTAACTATCCCGAACTCTATGCGGCGAGACAAGCATGTCTTGAGCGTGCAAGAGTACTCTTCCCCGGTTTGGATGATAGAGCTGCCTTGGAAGCATTTGCGGACTATCGCGATCCTACTCCACCTCTTGTTCCTGCACCACCTACCCAGCGCTATTTTCCTTACGTAAAAGATGACAAGGTCAAGAGCATTTTCGGCGTGCCCCTTACGTTGAGAACAGATCCGTTTTATGATAAACACGACATCACCATACAAGTGGTGGTTGGAACACTTTTGTTTGCCGTCGCTATTATTTTAGCAGTAGGAATTCTAATAGGAGTATTAATTTAAGGTAAATTTATGAGTACAAGAAGCGTCGATTTACAGAAATTTGCTGAAGACAATGGTTCTCATCTGAACGAATTATACGGTCAGAGTTGCAAGCACAAAAAAACAAGAGGCATTCAATATGTAAAAGATACCAAAGCTTCCGAAATATTCAAAAGTAGGGCTTCAACAGTAGCGGCTAGTGGACTTTTGGGAGCAGCCGGAGGAGCAGGAGTAGGATTTATCGGCGGTTGTTTTTTTGGACCTAAAGGTATTGTTATTGGCACGGTGGGAGGAGCAGTCGTAGGGGGAGCTGGTGGTCTCCTTACTGGACTAATAATCACTGCGCACTCCGAAAGCAAAGACTATGATAGATGGCTTATTCATCATAGACACGTTGATACTATCCCTCGGTTTTTTTCTATTTTTGATACACATCCCATCAGAGAAAATGAGATTCTACGTTGTTCTCTAACAGATGCTCTGATGCGCGACCCCGTAAAAGATATCTATGGCCATTCCTACGAAAGAGAAAAGATAGAAACGTGGATCTCGAAGTATAGAATCTCACCCATCAATGGGAAACCTCTTGCCTTAACAGATCTTAGAGAAGATCTTGGAGTAAAGGCAATAGAACTAAATCTCTATTGTCAATATCTCGAAAGGGAAAAAGTTCATCTACAGTTGGATGAAGAGCAAAGTCATGGCTTAGAGCTCTTTTTGGAATATCTTCAATGCCAGGTTCATAACTATGTTATGAAAGAAAATAAGGTTGCCCTAGGAGAAATGGAGAGACTCCGAAGAGAGCGTCCCCTTCAAGCAAACGAATGGCAGGCGATCTATGGGAGAAATCTTAGTGCTATTACTACAGCCATTAACACACCGTTACCTGATTCTTTTTCCACGGAAGAAGAGCAGACGCCAGCAAAAGATGCATATCTCCAATGGAGAGAAACTCATAAACACCGTTCTGTCCCATTACTTGACAAAAAATTTCTTAAAACTCCTCTTTTTACAGAGAATCAGGATTTGCAATGCCCTATTTCACAAGAAAGAATGAAACATCCTCGAGTCGATATTTATGGTCACTCGTATGAGAAGGAAAACATTAAGACTGCTCTTAATAATAATCCAAGTTCCCCATTATGTAGGAAAATTCTCACTCCTCGCGATCATAGAAAAGATTATGGTTTGGAAGCACTCAAATATAATCTCTATCGTAAAAAATTAGAACAAATTGCCCCAACGCTCCGACTGACAACAACACAACGCACCGGTCTCCAACTTTTAATCGCCTATTTAATAGAAAAAGAAGGTCGCTTGATGGCGCAAGAAAAAAAAGCAGCAAAGAGGGAATTAGCAAGACTCAACCGTCTTCTCCCCAATCAAAGCGCTACATGGCAAGCGATCTACAACCGCCGCAAACATAAGCTTACAACCGCTCTTGCCGCTCCTCTCCCTGCCGAGCGCCCAAGAACCCCATCGACCTCGAACGCTGAGACCACTTCATCTGAAAAACAATAGCCATAACTTTTAGTTATGCACATTTTTTTTCTC
>JBIOXR010000085.1:0-10395 GCA_044869735.1 Chlamydiales bacterium | reverse complement strand
GAAGGAGACGATGGGCTTTCAAGTGAAAAAGATATCCGTGCTGCAATTAAAGAACTGCGCAAAAAAGGCCCTCTCTATGGCCTAGTGCTCGATTTGAGAGAAAATACAGGCGGTTTTCTTACCCAATCGGTAAAGGTAAGTGGACTTTTCATTAGCAGTGGCGTTGTCGTTATCTCTAAATATGCCGATGGGACTATCAAATATTATCGAGCTGTGGATGGGAAAGCCTTTTACGATGGACCCCTAGTGGTTCTTATTTCTCGCACCTCGGCCTCAGCTACAGAGATAGTTGCTCAGACTCTACAAGATTATGGGGTGGCAGTGATCGTCGGAGATGAACATTCTTATGGAAAGGGGACGATCCAACACCAGACGGTGACGAGCGATAGGACAAACTCTTTTTTTAAAGTGACCATTGGCCGTTACTATACAGTTTCGGGTAAATCGACCCAGATCGATGGAGTTAAATCGGATATTGTTATCCCTACAGAGCTGGGTTTTGAAAAGATAGGGGAGAGCTATCTCGACTTCCCTTTAGCTGCTGACCAAGTATCTCCTGCTTACGATGATCCTCTCACAGATGTCGATCCATTTGCCAAGAAGTGGTTCGCCAAGTATTACCTACCCCATTTGCAAAAACCCCTCTCATTTTGGAAAGAGAGGATCGACATTTTAAAAGATAATAGTCGTCAGCGCCTCGAAAAAAGCTCCAATTTTCAATCCTTTCTCACCTATCTGAAAAGCCGCACCTCCCTCACAGATAAAAATCTCTATGGCCAAGAAGACCTCCAAATCCACGAATCGGTCAATATCCTCAAAGACATGATTTTTCTTAAACAAAAGCGAGACCTTGCCATCGGCCAAGGAGTCTAAACTTTCTCATCTTGTTGACAAACGAGAGTCTGGCCAGTACAATCGCCTCCGATTTCTTTGGCCAGATAGCTCAGTTGGTAGAGCAGAGGACTGAAAATCCTTGTGTCGCTGGTTCGATTCCAGTTCTGGCCAATTGGCACAATTGGCCAGAAAGAGAGCCAAAGTATTGGCTCTCGTCTGGAATCGAAGCGTAGCGCCATGCGAGAGCAGGCGCGCAGCCGGCTCGATCGACAAAGCGCTTTAGCGCCGACGTGAGAGGATTCCAGTTCTGGCCATTATTTTCTAAAGCTTTTTAAGCAATGGCATTTTTTGAATTTGCCGTTGTATGCTTTTCTTCTTTCTCCATGATTTAAAGGATAAAATAATGGCAGAGCTGGAAAAAAATGAAGGTCAAATCCTACTTTATCAAACTGAAGATGGCAGACAACGCATTGAAGTGCATCTCCAAGATGAGACTGTATGGCTCAGTCAAAAATTGATGGCAGAGCTTTTTCAGACCACTCCCCAAAACATCAATATGCATCTAAAAAACATCTTTTCTGAGGGGGAAGTCGTTGCTGGTTCAGTTATTAAGGAATCCTTAATAACTGCCTCTGATGGCAAAAAATACCGAACGCAACTCTATCGATTAGAAGCAATTATAGCTGTCGGTTATCGAGTAAGTTCTCATCGAGGCACTCAATTTAGACAATGGGCGACTCAACAACTCAAAGAATTCATCGTCAAAGGTTTCGTACTAGATGATGAACGATTGAGCAAGCCTGGGAAGATCGATTATTTTGATGAGCTATTAGAGCGTATTAGGACCATACGATCGTCTGAAAAGCGTTTTTATCAAAAAATCAGGGATATTTACACTCTCAGTGCTGATTATTCCACTGATCATCCAATGACCCAAGAATTTTTCAAAACGGTCCAAAATAAACTACTTTATGCAGTCACTGGATTGACAGCCGCAGAAATTATCCATAAAAGAGTGGATGCAAGTAAACCAAACATGGGACTAATGACATGGGATGGTGCTCGTAGAGGAAAAAAATTGACTAGGCAGGATGTTGAAATCGCTAAAAACTATCTCCAGCATGAAGAGATAAAAGATTTAGAATTGCTTGTAAGTCAGTATTTGGATTTCGCAGAAAGACAGGCTCGTCAACGTAAGGTTATGTATATGGCTGATTGGAAAGCAAAATTAGATGCCTTTCTTCAACTTAACGAAACGCAAATCCTAACTCATGCTGGAAAAATCTCTGCTGAAATGGCTAAAGAGCTATCCCTATCGGAATATGGAAAGTTTGAGGAGTTACGAAAGAAAGAAAATGTCATGCAAAGCGAAGAAGAGTTAAATATTGCCCTCCGCAGTCTTTTAGACTGCAGAGAATCTCTCAAATCTTCAGAAGAGTAAAGCTTTTTCCGCAAACAGTATCTCGTCGTTATTCTACACGTCAACATGAGTTCTGGCCAAAATTTTCAATTTTGGTCATTTCTTTTATTTCTCGAATTTCGTTTTGATTGCCTCAAGAAGATCAGGAAAAGTCTCTTTGTAATAGTCTCCGCCAAAGTGGCCTTGGTCTGGCGACTCATAATAGTCTGTGTGCAGGCAGTCCCTAATAACACGAGCTTCTTTGATGGGAATCCATGGATCATTTGCACCTGCAAATTGAATGATCCATTTTTGATTCTTCTTAATGTTTCCCCAGTTCCAGGGTAAATTGAAGTATCCACTCAATTTTTCAGTTTCCATTCCCAAATCTGTGTAGTACGCACCTATTAAAGCTGACCCCAAAATTCGATGAGTTTCTGCATACCGCATAGCTGCAATGGCTCCTGAAGAATGGCCCACAATTATTGTATTTTCATCTGCTTTTAATTCATTTTCCAAAAATGGAAGCCAATAAGAACTTCTTGCTAACTCTGTATCAGGGAATTGAGGTGCATCCACTTGTACACCTAGATTTTCAAGCTCTTTCTTAAGGTAAGGTAGCCAATTATCCGTTGGTTTACTGTTACCATTGCCGTGAATCAAAATGACTTTAATCAACTTTGGCACTCCATCTATTTTTTATCTCCTCTGGGGCATGCCATTTCCTCTGATCAGGCGTTCAATTCAGAGGCGCGCTTGTATGCAGCCATAAATGCTTCTGTGACTGCTTCTGCGGCATTTCTTTCTTCGAGGATAGCTAGTCCTGCGGCGGTCATCCCTCCTGGAGGGGCGATGTCTTCTTTAAGTTGGGAGGGGAGCTTGCCCGATTTTTCCCAAAGTAAGAGGGCAGAGCGAAAGGTCTCTTGAATGAAGGAAGAAGTTTCGGGATAGAGAAACCCCATTTCCAAAGAGGCTTCCATCATCCCTTCGATGAAATCATAGATGAATGCTGGTCCACAAGCTGTGAGAGAAGCAAAAGCATCGATTTTTCTCTCTTCTAGCCAGACCAGTTTGCCCAAAGGAGAGAAAATATCTTCGATTTGAGTCTCTTTTATCGCTGGGGATTTAATGAGAGCTGTTAGGCCGCCCCCATATCTCACTGCGAGATTGGGCATTATCCTCAAAAGGGGAATGGCGGGAAAAAACGAACGAAGTTGTTCGAGTGAGGTACCAGCTAAAACAGAGATGAGAAGAGGCGTTATAGGAGTGCCCAGCATATTAGCTGTTTCAACGAGATCTTGTGGTTTTACTGCAAGGAGGAGGAGATGTTCAGAAGTAAAATTTTCAAGAGGAGAATAGCATGGAATGGCCCCACACTCTTTAGTCACGTTCTCTGCTTTTTCAAACTTTTTGTCGTAGACGGAAATCTCATGTTTTTTACTAAGCCCACTCGCCAGGGCAGACCCCATAGAACCGCAACCGATAATTCTAATTTTCATCGAGCTCCTCTGGTGTGGTAATTACCTTCGACAATCCACTTGTATGTGGTAAGTTCTTTAAGCCCCATAGGGCCTCTTGCGTGTAGTTTTTGGGTGCTGATGGCCACTTCTGCTCCTAGGCCAAACTCGCCACCATCGGTGAAACGGGTGGAGGCATTGACATAGACAACACCCGAGGAGACTTTTTTTACAAAAATTTTAGCGTGGGAAGCGTTCTCTGTCAGAATCCCATCGCTATGTTTACTACTATGTCTTTCGATGTGGGCAATGGCTTCATCCAAACCAGCGACAATTTTAACTCCAAGCACGAGACTGAGCCACTCGCGGTCCCAATCTGCTTCTTTGGCAGGCTGGAAGGAGTAATTCTTTTTCACATAAGGCAAGACTTCAGGTGAAATGTTGAAAGAAACTCCTAAAGTAGAGAGTTTTTCAAGAAGGGGAGGGAGAAATTGCGGTGCAGCGCTTTGGTGTACGAGAAGAGTGTCTAGGGCATTGCATACAGTGGGTCGCTGGGTTTTTGCATTGACAATGACTGCAAGGCTCTTTTCTAACTGTGCGTCATCATCGACAAAGAGATGACACACCCCCTGGCCTCCCGAGATTACTGGAATAGTGCTATTCTCGCGGCAAAAGCGATGGAGAGTTTCACCCCCTCTTGGAATAATGACATCGATATATTTATCGAGTTTCAACATCTCCTTTACTTTCTCTCGGTCGCTGTCGGCGATGAGCTGTACGCTTCCTTCGGGCGCTCTTCGTGAAATCGCTTTGACAAGGGCAATATTAGTGAGAAGCGTTTCCGAACCACCTCTAAGAATAACCGCATTGCCAGTTTTGATGCATAAGGAAGCCACATCTACAGTAACATTGGGGCGTGCCTCATAGATCACCCCAATGACGCCTAAGGGAACTCGTTGCTTTTTTAGCCGTAACCCATTGGCGAGCTCTTTTTCTTCGTAAATTTCATTTAATGGTTCGGAGAGAGCAATGACGTGGTAGATATCGCGGATGACCCCTTCGAGGCGCCCCTCCAAGGAGAGGCGATCGATAAAAGCGGGATCGCGGCCAGCAGATTTTGCTGCAGCGACCTCTTCGCGGTTCGCTGTTAATATCTCCTCTTTGTTCTCATCGATGGAACTAGCGATTGCTTTAAGCAAGCTGTTTTTTTCCTCTTCCGAAAGAGAGGCAAGATAAGCCCCGGCTTCCTTAGCTGTCTTTCCTATAGTTTCCATATGATCCTAATTGAAAAGTGTGAGGTTATCACGATGGACGATTTCATGCCCGTAGCTATAAGAGAGAATTTCTTCAATCAATTTGGAGTGTTTTCCCTTGAGCTTTTCGATTGCCGTGCTCGAATAGTTGGCAATACCAACGCCTAAGGGGTGATTTTCGGCCGATCGGATTTCCACAACGGCCCCTCGATCGAATTTTGCTTCGATGTTGCATATCCCAATGGCTAGAAGACTGGCTCCCTCTTTTATTAATTTTTTCTCAGCCCCTGCATCAATATGAATTTTTCCTTCTCTCTTTTCGGCAAGGAGCCATCTTTTGCGGCTTTCTAGAAGAGTATTCTGCGGCATAAAGAGAGTCCCTTTCCCTTTCGACTCCGCCAGTTCGAGAAGAATGTTTGGGGCCGTTGCTTTGGCAATAATGGTTTTAATGCCACTAGAAGAAGCCAGGCGCGCTGCTTCGACTTTAGTGACCATGCCCCCTGTTCCTAATTTTAATGGATTCGACGAGTCTTTCGCATGAGATTGGGTTTTCTCATCTATTTTTTCAATGAGGGGAATTAATTTTGCATCGGGATGTTGTCTTGGATCGGCTGTGAAAAGCCCCTCTTGATCGGTTAATAAAATGAGGAGGTCGGCCCCTACCAAGTTGGCGATGAAAGCAGAGAGTCGGTCGTTATCCCCCACTTTGATTTCCGAAGTGGCCGTAGTGTCATTTTCATTGCAGATGGGGAGGACGCGCTGATCTAAAAGAGCTTTAAACGTATTGCGCGCATTCAAATATTGCGATCTTGCATTAAAGTCGGAGCGCGTGAGGAGTACCTGCCCCACGCGCACATTTTGCTCTGCAAAAAGCCCCTCCCAGACCTTCATGAGGTGCACTTGCCCCACGCTTGCAAGCATCTGTTTAAAAGGGACGTACTTATTTTCTGGATGGGGGTCAGAGAGAATTTCCCTCCCTGCTGCAATGGCACCTGAAGAGACTAAAATAATATCAAGGCCTCTATGGTGGAGAAGGGAGGCTTGCCTTGCCAGTTCCCCCATATGTAGAGGGGAGAGTTTTTTTCCTCCCCCTGTCACAGTGCTAGTACCTAGCTTGACGACAATCCTTTTCATAATGAGTAGTAGAAATTATTATAAATGAAGGGGGAAGCTTAAGTCCTTTTCTCTTATTACCCTTGAGAAGTATTGACTTGTGGTTCTAGGATAGGTTATATTACTTTGCTTTAATTGATCAACGAGAAAAAACATGACAACCGAGACGAAGGCTCCAAAAAAGAAACGAGAAAAGAATAGCAATTCTCCTTTTGCTGTCATAAGGGCAGGAAACAGGCAGTATCGCATCACCAACGGCGATGTGATCGATATCGATCTCGTTCCCCAAAATAAAGGGGAAAAAGTGACCCTAACCGATGTTCTTTTCTCCCATGACGGCAACCATGCCAAAGTGGGGGCTCCTCTTTTGAAGGGGGCCGTCGTCGAAGCAGAGGTAGTCGATCATCTCCGTGGTCCTAAAGTAATTAATTACAAATACAAAAGACGCAAAAATTATCGCCGCAAAGTAGGACATCGTCAGTCTTACACCCGTATTAAAATTACGAATTTATCAATCTGATTGGAGTATAGAAGATGGCACATAAGAAAGGGACAGGAGCGACGCGCAATGGACGCGATTCCGTTGCAAAGCGGCTAGGTGTAAAAGTATCACAGGGCGAATTTGTCACAGCTGGGAGTATCTTAGTGCGCCAACGAGGGACAAAATGGCTCCCTGCAAAAAATGTGAGCCGTGGCGGGGATGATACCCTTTTTGCCGATTGCGATGGGTTTGTCACCTTCCGCAAAGGCGATCGGACGAAGATCTCCATTGCTCCGGTGGTCAGTAATAAATAGTTCCTATGTTTGTCGATCGGGTGAAGCTCCTCCTCAAAGCAGGCAAGGGCGGAGATGGAGTAGTAGCCTGGCGACGCGAAAAGTACCTCCCCAAAGGAGGTCCCTGTGGTGGCAATGGGGGCAAAGGGGGAGATATCTATTTCATAAGTGATGCTCAAGTTCCATCACTTCAACATTTTAGAAATAAGCGCATTTTAAAAGCCGAAAATGGGGGCAATGGTGGTCCCAATTGTCGACAAGGAAGAAATGGGAAGGAAATCCATCTCAAAGTTCCTTGTGGAACACTATTAAAAGATGTGGGCACGGGAGAAATCCTTTTCGACTTCACCACTTCACAAGAAAAATTTCTCCTTTGTCGCGGAGGCAAAGGGGGCAAGGGCAATACCTTCTTCAAAAGTCCTACCAACCGCGCTCCCGTGCGGAGCACTCCCGGAAGAACCGGAGAGGAGCGAGAAGTAGAGCTGGAATTGAAGTTAATTGCTGATGTGGGGCTCGTCGGATTTCCCAATGCAGGAAAATCGACGTTTATGGAGGCGGTCACTCAAGTCCCGGTTAAGATTGCGCCTTATCCTTTTACGACTCTCCATCCCAATTTAGGTTATCTCTATGGAAAAGAGGGGAATAAGCTTCTCCTCGCCGATATTCCTGGGATTATCGAAGGAGCTTCTCAAAATCGCGGTTTAGGCATCGAATTCTTGCGCCACATTGAACGCACATCGGTTCTCCTGTTTGTTCTCGATGCCTCGGGATTTGAAGGGCGCGATCCCATAAGCGATTTTCAAGTGCTTCAAAGGGAATTAGCAAGTTACGACCCCTCCCTTCTGGAAAAACCGATTCTCGTAGCTCTCAATAAAATCGATCTTGCAGAAGAAAATATTCTCGTTGAGAAATTCAAAACAGCTCGGCTCATCCCAGACGATGCCTTATTTGAAATATCGGCGAAGGAAAAATGGGGCTTACCGGCCTTGATTTCCCAATTACTGCTACTTAAATCGCAAGCTGATGAGGTAGATCATGCCTGCAAAGAGGGCGATAGTGGGGCCTGCGGGGAGATCGAGTTTATAGGAGAGTGCGAGGCCTCCTACTGAAAAGAGCAAAGATAAGAAAAAAGCTCCCACCATCATAGGTAGCATCCGGTTGGTGAATATCCCCGCAATCGAAGGAGGAAGAGCTAACAAGCTCAACACCAGAATAATTCCCACGACATTTAGCAATAGCACCACGGAAACAGCAACTAGTACGAGTAGCAAGAGATAAAGCCTAGTCACAGGCAATCCTTGAAGCTGCGCCTGTTTTTCGTCGAAACAGATAGCTAAAAAACGTTTGTGCAGCAAGAAAACGGCCGAGAGAATAATAGCATCGAGTAGAGCCAGTAAAAGAAGATCAGAAGAGCTGACCCAAAGGATATTCCCTAGTAAGAAATGCATCAGTTCAACATTAAATCCGGGCGTTTTGGCTACAAAAATCACCCCAATCGCCATCCCTACCGACCAAATCATTGCAATGATAGCATCTTCTCTCTCTCGAAAACGGAGATGGGTCCAACCAATGATGAGGGCTGCTACTACGGCAGCAATAAGAGCGCCATGGAGAGGGAGGATCCAAGTGACGCCATGAGCTTTATTGAGCCAAAGGGCAATACCCATCCCACTCAACACCGAATGGGCGATGCTGCCACTTAAAGAAACAATTCTTCGCGTCACCACATAAGAGCCGATCACACCGCTGGCAACAGAGGCTAAAAAAGCAGCTAGCAAGGCCATTTGCAGCACAGAAGAGAGGGCAACGGCTTCTAAAAAATTCACTTTTTATCCTCTTCTTTAGCAATTTTAAGTGGGGTGTGATAAAGACCTAAGGCAAAATGTTCGCATACCTGATCGGCCGAGATGGCCACCACTCCTCCCTGAACGCAAAAAACTCGGTCGACCCGATCGATAGCAGCTTTGAGATCATGGGTAACCATAACGAGAGTCATTTCGCTGCGGAAAGAGTCTAAGAGGCTATACATCTCTTCTTCTGACTGAGGGTCGATCCCACTTGCTGGTTCGTCGAGAATGAGTAATTTAGGTTGGCTGCAGATAGCCCGAGCAATGAGTGCTCTTTGCATTTGTCCACCAGACAACGTAGAGAAAGGGGCGTTTACTTTGTCTTGTAAACGGACTCTTGTTAAAGCCTCTTTAGCGGCTTCGACATCTTCTTTCTGGTATCCGCCAAAAAGGGGAGCTCGTCCAATGCGCCCTCCCAGTATCATTTCAAGCACAGAAATAGGAAAAGAGCGATCAAATTGGAAAGACTGAGGGACCCATCCGATATAAGGGCGCGCTTTTTTAGGAGGAAGTGAAAAGATTTCAATTTTTCCACGTTGGGGAGTTAAAAATCCCATCATGAGTTTAAGCAGAGTCGTTTTTCCTCCTCCATTAGGGCCGATAATGCCCACAAAAGTATTAGGGGAGATGGTGAAGGAGACATCGCGTAAAACAGACTGACTCTCCCATGAAAAAGAGACTTTTTCAAAGTGAATCATGGAGAGTCTGGGCTAACGATTCTAGATTGGCAATCGGATCTTCGGCGTAAGGGTTAATGGTGTTTACTTCCGCTCCGATTTCTTTTGCAATAAGGGTAATTCCTTTGGGACTGTAGGGTTCGATTGCAAAAACGATAGGAGTATTTTTTGCTTTTTCAATCAGATTGACTAACGCTTTAGGAGTGGGTTCCTTTCCATTTTCTTCAATCGAAAGCTGGATTAATCCATACTCTTGGCAAAAGTAGCCATAAGCCGCGTGCGCGACAACAAAATAGCGTCCCTCTTTGCCTTTGAGAAGCTCGCGAATGCGCGAGTCGAGGAGTGTCAGCTCTTCTTGCACCTTCTCTAGATTGGCGCGATAAAGGGCACTATTTTCGGGAAATGCTTCACAAAGAGTGGTCGCCATCGACTCAGCTTGCAGTTGGAGCAGTTTCGGGCTTAACCAGTAGTGGAGATCTTCACCGCGATGGCATGAACAAGAAGAATGGAGGAGGGACAGATCTTTCCTCATGTCGACGATATGGCAGGTTTTTGCCAGCATGCGAATGGCTTTTTCCTCGAAAGGTTCGCCTATGCGAAACCATACTTTGCCCGAAGTCAGAGAGAGGAGTTCTTTAGGAGTCGGTTCGAAAGAATGAGGGCTTGCCCCTGGCGGAACTAAAATAGCGGTTTTTACACTATCTCCTGCAATACGTTCCAGCAGCCCCTTTTGTGGAGGCACTGTGACAATCACAGTTGGAGGTCCACTAGTGAAACTTGTAATAAGAAAGAAAAGAGGAAATAACATCGAGAGGGAAAACACAGAGGAGAATCATATCCTGTAAATCTATTTTTGTAAATTTAAAATAACTACTACAACACGATTTTTTTACCTTGTAGATATCAGAAGGATGTTTTACCTTTTTTACCCTTTGGAGGAGTGTCCGAGCGGCTTAAGGAGCACGCTTGGAAAGCGTGTGTACGGCTTTAACTGTACCGTGGGTTCGAATCCCACCTCCTCCGATTCCAAAAAAAAAAATG
>JBIOXR010000084.1:0-7940 GCA_044869735.1 Chlamydiales bacterium | reverse complement strand
GCGTCGTCCAAATGCACATTTTTTATGATATTTGGTATTACTCTTTTTCTTGGATTTCCAAAAATTCCTCCCTTTAATCAGGAGATAAGCGAAACTAATCCGTACTTGGTTTCCATGCTCACTTCAGGGGGGATTTATCTTACCCAAATCAAGCACCAAGACAAGGAATACCTTGGAAAATTTGTAAAAAAAATGGCCACCCTGGGCGAACTCGAGCATCTCGAAGCCAATATTGTCAGCCTTCTTCAATTGCTCGCCCCTCACCACTCCACGTTTTCACTTAGGCTCTTTGCCGCACCCGATGGAAACTGAAACTCTGATCGTCTCCGAAGAAGAGGAGGGAGAGCGACTCGATAAATTCCTCGCAGGCAAATTTGACCAAGCCTCTCGTACCTATTTTCAGTATTTGATTCAGGAGGGGCTGGTCTTAGTCAATCAAAAACCGGTAAAAAAACGGGTAATCGTCCAAAGGGGAGATGAAATTGAAATAGAGTTTATCTTAACCCCCGAAATCAAAGTTATCCCTGAAGAGATTCCCCTTCGCATTCTTTTTGAGGATGAATGGCTCCTGGCAATCGATAAACCGGCAGGCCTCGTCGTCCACCCCGCTCCAGGAAATTGGACAGGCACTTTTGCCAATGCCCTTCTCTTTTATTGCAAAACACTTCCCGAAAGTGCCTCACTTCGGCCTGGAATTGTACATCGCCTTGATAAAGAGACCTCTGGAGTTTTAGTTGCGGCAAAAAACCTACAAACCCAAGAAGCGCTTATCCATGCCTTTGCTACTCGGAAAGTCGAAAAAACCTATCTTGGGATCTGCATTGGAAATCCAGGCAATCGATGGATTGACGCGAAGATCGGTCGCGACACTACCAAAAGAAAAGAGATGGCCATTCAGCCAGAGAAAGGAAAAGAAGCAAAGACATGGGTCGAGACTTTAGCGACCGATGGCCATTTGAGTTTTGTACGCCTTCTTCCCGAAACTGGAAGAACGCACCAGCTACGGGTCCATTTAAAATCGATCGGGACTCCTATCCTAGGAGATTCTCTCTACGGAAACAAAGCAATGAATAAAAAATTTAAAGCCGAAAGGCAGCTTCTCCATGCCTATAAGCTCGTCTTGCAACATCCCCATACCAAAAAACGACTTGAGTTGACGGCGCCCCTTCCCGATGATATAAAGCGTTTTACCGTTTTAACTAGCACCTATAGAGACAAGTGAAAACTTTACTGCAAAGAGTCAAACAGGCCTCTGTCACTGTGAATGAACAAGTGTGTGGTAAAATTGATAAGGGCCTGCTCGTGTTATTTGGCGTACATAAAAACGACACACCCGATAAAACCGAGTGGCTTGTGAAAAAAATTCTTCACTTAAGGCTATTTACCGATGAAAATGGAAAAATGAATAAAAATATAATGGAAGAGGGAGGAAATTTTTTAGTTGTCAGTCAGTTTACTCTTTATGCCGACTGTTCGCAAGGACTCCGACCCGACTTTGGCAATGCTGCACTTCCAGAGCCAGCTTTTCTTTTCTATGAAAAATTTCTTCAAGAACTCTCCATGCTCTCCGGCTTGCCTATACAAACGGGAATTTTCGGTGCCAAAATGGAAGTCCATTCTATTAATGATGGACCAGCTTCTTTTCTTTTAGAGCGTTAAGAAGGTGTTGTAAACACCCTCTTAATTGTAAATGATCTGATTATTTCAAAAAAACGTTTCTGTAGATCTATAAAGAAAGATCTAGTAACATGAAAACTATTCGATTTGCCAGTTACCAACTATAGGAATACTAACATGAAAGACTTTGTAGCATACATCATCAAGAACTTGGTTGACCATCCCGATAAAGTCAAAATCAACGAAATTGGTGGGACGCACACTCTAATCATCGAACTATCGGTAGAAAAATCAGACATTGGAAAAATTATTGGAAAAAAAGGAAAAACGATCAACGCGATTCGCACATTACTCATGTCGGTCGCTAGCCGAAATGGACTCCGCGTCAACCTCGAAATTCTTGAAGAAGCTGCTGCTGGCAACAATAAGTAATCGGACCGAGCAGGATTCGAACCTGCGACCACCCGCTTAGAAGGCGGGTGCTCTATCCACTGAGCTATCGGTCCAGGAGACTTTATCTTACTTATTCATGACCTTAAATACCAGATCTATTCAATCAATTAACGGAGAACAGATGCAAAAGGTAACAATTGGCGATTATGAAATTGGATGCGCAGGATCTCCTTTAACTATTTTTTGCGGACCGTGTGTCATTGAAAGCGAAGAGAATGCCATTGACTGTGCCTCTCACCTAAAAGAGCTGTTTTCCCACTATCCCGTTCAATTCATCTTCAAAACCAGCTACGACAAAGCCAACCGCTCTTCCATCGACTCTTTTCGGGGCCCTGGTATAAAAGAAGGGTTACGCATTTTAGAAAAAATTCGTTCTCTGCTCGCAATTCCCCTTTTAACCGATGTCCACACTCCCGAAGAGGCAGTAGCGGCAGCCGCGGTCTGCGATGTACTGCAAATTCCCGCTTTTTTGTGTAGGCAGACCGATCTCATCGTCGCGGCAGCGCGTACAGGAAAAGTGATCAATGTAAAAAAGGGGCAATTTGTCGCCCCTTGGGACATGGCTAATGCCATCAACAAAATAAAAAAATCGGGAAATAATCAAATTCTCCTCACTGAGCGAGGAGCAAGCTTTGGTTATAACAACCTCGTCACCGATTTCCGATCCATCCTACTCATGCAGCAACTGGGCTATCCCGTCGTCTTTGATGCTACCCATTCGGTACAGCTTCCCGGCGGACTTGGGACTGCGTCGGGTGGGCAGCGCGAATTCGTTTTTCCCCTCTCTAAAGCTGCCCTGGCCATAGGTGCTCAAGCTCTTTATGTCGAAGCCCACCCTAACCCTACCAAAGCTAAGAGCGATGCAGCTACCATGCTCTCTTTTGAGGAACTTGCCACCTGCCTCCCTCGGTGGGTAGATCTTTATTACCACTGCCATCCTGAGGCTTTGCGCACATGTTCCGCAGGGCGCTGATCGGGGCTCTTTTGCTCTTATGCCTTACTGGCGGCCTCGCCTTTTTTTTCTTATTTCGCCCTGATGATAAGGCAACTATGGCTTACTCTCTCCTCGAACAATCGAGCCGACCAACCCAGAACCACAATGAGATGAAAATCACCGAACATCGGAGAAAAGGGGTTGTCAAAGAGTTATTCTCAGAACATTTTATCCCTGAAAATGTCAGGGTATTTAGTGAAACCTCTGAGCTCTATTTCGTAGGGGAGGGAAAAAATATTGAAATCATCGAAGAGATGCAAAACGTTTTGTGTCTTTTCCAGGAAGAATTGCTCTATCTCTTGCCCAACGGGAAAAAAATTGGGGTGGAGGAGACTCCTCCCCAAGGATCTATTCCCCTGCAGCGCCTTTGCTTGATCGAAGCCGAAAATGCTACTTTTTATTACGGTTCAAACAACCTTCTGGCACAAAAAGTAAAGATGCAAAAATACGAAACCAATGGCCATGCTCTCCCTTCTAACCTAACTTCGCTTACCCCTATAATGGAAGGAGAAGCCCATACTGTGGAGGTAGGTTTTTACAAAGGTGAGATTTCTCTTGCCGCGTCTCCCTTTAAAGCTATATTCGAAATGCCCGAAAAAACAAGGTAATCATGCCAAAGTACCTACTTCTATTTCTTTTCATTTCTTCTCTCTCTTTAGCAAATCAACGGACGACGACGATCCTTGCCGATCGGGCCCTCTACGAGGGAAATAAGATCATTTTGATAGGGCATGTCGACATTGCAAACTACATGGGAAAAGTCCAAGCCGAAAAAGCGACGCTTTATAGAGATGAAGAGAAAAAAACCGATATCGACTTCCCTTATGTTGAGCTTGAGAATGACGTAACGGCTTTTCTCTCGAATGAAAGCTTCCTGCTATGTCATAAGGTATATATCGACGCTATTGCCCTCTCAAGTGATTTTGAAGGCGAAAAACAGATTACCTACTGCGATTTAAGGGGGGAACTGTTGGCAGAGCATGGCCACGTCGATTATCAAAAAGGAGAGGAGGGAATTGTTCCCGAAAAGATTATTCTCACCGGCAACGTTAAGATGAGAAGCACGCGAGAGAAGGGTATCAGCAAAGCACTCGCCGATCGGGTAGAGATCTCCCCTCAAGAAAAAAAAATGGTGTTCTTTGGCGAGCCCGTCCTTTTCTACGATGAGGGGAACACCTTCCAACTTTCAGCCAAAAGAGTCGAAGCGCAACAAGATCTCATCACGGGCAAGGAGCGCATCGTAGGATTTGGCGAAGTGCGTTTCACTTTTGCCGATGACGAATTAGAAAAACTAAAGAAGGCGTTCGCGAAATGATTTTAGAAGTGAAAAATTTAGAAAAAAGCTATGGAGGGCGTAAGGTCGTAGATGGTCTTAATTTTTCCGTTGATGTAGGAGAGGTCGTCGGGCTTCTGGGACCCAATGGAGCGGGTAAAACGACGGCGTTTTATATGACGATTGGCCTCATCCGCCCCGATAGCGGCCAAGTCTTATTCAATGGAACCGATGTGACTCATATGCCACTCCACAAAAGAGCCAGAATGGGAATGGGTTATCTCGCCCAAGAGCCCTCTCTCTTCCGTACTCTCACTGTCGAAGAGAACATCTTATGTATTCTCGAGACCTTGCCTTTATCAAAACAGCAGAGAGAAGAGAGGCTACAAGAACTTCTTGCAGAGCTCCATCTCACTCCTTTACGCCAAAAGAGAGCTTCCACTCTTTCAGGAGGTGAGAGAAGACGGCTTGAAATCACTCGAGCCTTGGTTACCCATCCCACTTTTCTCCTCCTCGACGAACCTTTTGCCAATATCGATCCTCTAGCTGTTCAAGAAGTCAAAACTTTAATCCGCCATCTGGCAAAAAAGAAAATTTCCGTCCTCATCACCGACCACAATGCCAGAGAGATATTTTCCATTGTCGACAGAAGCTATCTGATCCGCGCCGGACGCGCCATGTTATCAGGTACTACACACGATCTCCTTACCAATGCAGAGGCCCGTAGAGTCTACTTTGGAGAAGACTTCTCTCTTTAGATCACCATTTTTTCAAGAGAGCGGCGGAGCTTTTTTGGATCAACTACAATATCTGGATCAATGGGAGGGTTGTAATAAGGAGGATAACGCTCTCCTTCGCCGAAAAGTAAATGGTAGCGTAGCCCCACTTCGGCTGAGACAGAAAAGTAGCAGGTGTTGACATAAGCCGGAGAAAAAATTTCGAGTATCGAAGTACCAGAATCGCAAAAAACTAAATGTGAAAGCCCTGCTCCATGAGGAGCGACGATGTGCTCGGCAGAGCGAAAGAGAGCGATCTGTTCTAAGAAAGGCAAAGATGCCAGAGAGACTTTAACAAAGCCGTATTCTTTTAGTATTCCCTCTACTTCAACATCATTTGCAATTTTACGCTTATTTACATCCTCGCGCGAAATGTAGATCCGTTTCTTTTCTTTTTTTTCGGGGAGCAAAGGAAGAAAACTACGGCGCAAATAGTCACAGCTCCAGGCCGAAGGGGCCGCTGGCACTGCAGGTATGATCAGCAAGGGGCTTTTCACTGCGCGGAACGATTGAGTGGAGAGGAGCCTCTCTTTACCAAAACCCAAGAGGGCAAGGCTCTCTTTTTGGAAGGCCGAGCGGTCTTCGGCATAAAGGAGAAAATCGCGAATTCCCGCCATTTCAATCAGCTTCAGACGAGGGAGTACTTGATAGAGCCAATGGTAGAAGGCCCCCTGCCATTCGATGGCCAATGTAACGACGGGAGAGAGTGTATGACACATCTTGGGGACGAGAGAACCTTGCTTTAAACGAAAAAGAGAGTGCTCCTCAGGAGGTTTACCATCTGCAACTTCAAGATAGGTCGTTATTAGGCGTCCGCAAGGTGAGAGATTACCTCCTAAAGAAGTTGCGATTCCTTGTGGGACGGTAATCACTCCAGCCGGTCGATGTGAGAGTAGGAGACCATCTTTAAATTTCCAATGCAACTGAGAATGGATGGTTACAGGGGGTGCCAAAGTTAATTTGGTGGCAGGGAAACAGTCAATTTTTTCGCCTTTTCCCTCTAGTTCCTCCCAACGAATTAGACCTCGAGGAATGCCCCCTATCGAATAACATTTTGACCCACAACAATGGGTGATGAGAAAGGCTCCTAATTTTTTAAAACCTTCCCTGAAAACTTTAACGCATCGCGATAAAAATCCCTTTCTCATTCCCTAGGTTGTATTTCCTCTTTATCAAAGAAAAAATCAATCTCCCATCGGGCCGTCTCAGGACCATCGGATCCATGGACGATATTCTCATCGATGGAAGAGGCAAAATCGGCTCGGATGGTCCCAGAGGCCGCATCTTTGGGATTGGTGGCCCCCATGATTTGCCTATTAGTCGAAATGGCATTCTCCCCTTCGAGCACCGAGACCAAGACAGGCCCAGAACTAATAAAACGAACTAGGTCGGAATAAAAGGGGCGTTGTTTATGGACCGCATAGAATGCGGCTCCTTGTTCTGGAGTGATGCGAATCATTTTCGCTGCGACAACGGAGAGTTTGCCTCTCTCAAAACGCGATAAAATTTCTCCTATTAAATTCTTTTTAACTCCATCGGGTTTAATTATTGAAAGTGTTCTCTCTGTAGCCATATTCTCCCTATAAATCGATAAAAGGCTTATGAGTGTAGGGGATCGTATTTTTTTTCTCTAGAGAAACCGCTGTCAGCCGCACTGCAGAGCAGCCGTAATCAAAAGGGAGAGGTCCTCTCCTGGAGAGATTTTCTCAATGGCCTTTTGAACCATCGCTTCCGCTCTCCTTTGGGAATAGCCCAGATTGACAAGAGCCCCTGTAGCATCCCTGGCAAGGTTGGAAGAGCCCGAAAAGAGCCCTTCGGCTACTTTTTCGATTTTTCCTTCCAAGTCGACGATCAATTTTTCGGCTGTTTTTTTCCCCACTCCTGGCACTTTGCGGAAGGGAAGGGCGTTTTTCGCAGCGACCGCTTGCTTAATCTCCGCTATACTTAAATGACCAACCAAAGCTAGCGCAGTTTTTGGTCCCACTCCTGAAAGGGAGTAGAACAATTCAAAGAGATCTCTCTCTGCTGGCTCAAGGAAACCGAAAAGCAAGACCTTCTCTTCTCCTATAATTAAACTCGTATGGAGACACACTTCTCTACCCACGCTTCCTACTTTACCCAAAGAAGAGACCGGCATACCTATTCGGCAGCCGATGCCCCCTATATCGAGGATGACTTCATTGTTGAGAAGCGAAACTATCTTACCGCGAATAAAAGCTAACATCTCCTTACCTGGTTTAAAAAAGATTTTTTAAGTGAAACCCAGAGGAAAGGGCATGGGCATGACAAATGGCAAGGGCTAGGGCATCTGCAGCATCTTCTTTTGGAGAGGCATTCAATGATAAAAGAGTTCTCACCATTTTGCGCACTTGTTCTTTACTGGCATTTCCTTTTCCTACGACAGCTCTTTTTGCTTGCGAGGGAGCATAGACAAAGATATCGATTTTGCGCAAAGCAGCTGCCAGCATCACGGCGGCACGAGCCATTCCCAAAGTCATCCCACTTTGGACATTCTTTCCGACATACTGCGTTTCCACGGCGAGACAAGAGACCTTATAACGATCGATAAGAGTTAAAATAGACTCGTAAATGATTAAGTATTTTTGCGATTTTAAACGCTTTGCTGGAGGGCGTATGGATCCAAAGTCAATAAGAGCCATCCGATGATGCTTCGCCTCTACTATTCCAAAACCCGTGATGGTTGTCCCCGGATCGATCCCCAGTATAATTTCCCTTTTATTTTCCCCTAGCATATAGTCGATTAAATTTGAAATGATAATTTTGACCTGCGTGAAAGCTCTCGAGCTTGATCGCAGGTCAAAATTAT
>JBIOXR010000083.1:0-4089 GCA_044869735.1 Chlamydiales bacterium | reverse complement strand
AGGAGGGGAATCAATATATTTTTTTGAATAAATACAGAGGAGGTTCCTCCCAAGACTGAATGGGACAGCCAGGGGATCGGTAACGACTCTATCGCCCGCAACGAAAATCATCTCGCGTGCGAAATCTGCATAGTTTTTCCATTCTAAGATGATGCTAATGAGTTGAGGATCGCTTTCTGTCTGGTGATTGGCAAAGAGAACGACATTTTCCCCAGCTTCGATTTGTTGTCGCATTTTTTCCACATGCTCTAAATAAAGGACCTTCGACTTGCTCAAATCGACTAAAGGACGGAGAAATTCGACGCCAAAAGTGTAGTAATTGAATGGAGTTGTCACAGCACGGTGGTAATCTTCAAAAGAATAAGGAGAGGCGACCTGCTCCTTGATGTTGTCGAGAATGGTTAAAAAGAAATGCTCATAGTCTGCGATATTGGAATCAGTTACACTTAGCGATTCGTTATAAGTGTTATAGAGCCCAAGAAAAATAGAAATGACTTTATCGGGGATCGACCGATTCTCTCTTGCTTTTTGCAATTCTTGAAGGAAGCGGGTCATAAGTCTATTTGTTTTAAACTGGTCGTTGAGAAAAACTGCACATCGTTGAGATGGAGCGTATCATCAGTTGCAAATTCAACCTCTGCTTTCATTTTTTTCCCCAACCTAATCAAGAACTCTGCATCTCCTTCCGATTCCATATAACGGAAGAAATGAGGATGGACAACGATTTTCAATCCATATTGCTGATGTATTTGAATTGCTTTTTTTAAATTCCTTTCCATCTCTATCGCGACGCTTTCGTGATTTTTGATGACTCCTCGTCCCACACAGTAAGGGCATTCGGTAAAGAACAGCTGCATCAGCGATTCCCTTTGGCGCTGGCGCGTCATTTCGATCAAGTTGAACTCGCTCATTCCCAATATAGTGCACTTGGCAGGGTCTTCTTTCATGCACTCTTTAAACCTTTCGAGTAACCTGCGTTGATTGCGCTTGGAGCGCATATCGATAAAGTCGCAGATGACAATTCCCCCAATATTGCGGAGACGGAGTTGGCGGGTAATCTCATAAGCTGCCTCCATGTTAATCTGGAGGATAGCCTCTTCTACATCGCCCTCGATAATGGTACTTCTCCCCGAATTGACATCGATGGTATACATCGCTTCTGTCTTATCAAAAAATAAGTATCCCCCACTGGGAAGCCATAGCTTTCTGCGAGTCGCTTTGTCGATCTCTTTTTCGACATTAAAACGCTCGAACATAGGAGTTTTATCTCTATAATATTCGATTTTGAGAGGATGTTCTTCTGCGTAACGTTTATAAAGAGCTCGGGTGGTTTGGAAGGTAGGGTAGTCATCGATGAGAAGGCGATCAAATTTTTTATCGACACATGTTAATAGAGCCCTTTTGATTAGATCGGATTCCTCGTAAAGAAGGGCAGGCCCAGGGCTTTTTTGGAATTTCTCTTTGATTTTTTCCCATGTCGTAAAGAGGTCTCTGACTTCATCAATCAATTTCTCTTTTGATACTCGAGCACTCGCCGTGCGAAGAATCAATCCCATGTCATGAGGCATTTCAAACGAAAGAATGAGTTTTTTTAATTTATCTCTTATGCCCTTATCTTCGATTTTTCGTGAGATACCCCGATGAGGAGAATTAGGGAGAAGAACGAGATAGCGCCCGGCAATAGCTAAATTTGAGGTGAGGCGGGCTCCCTTGGTCCCAATCGGTTCTTTAACGACCTGAACCAGCACAGGTTGATCGGGTTTTAAGATCTCTTCTATGTTTTTCGACGACCTATCTTCTACCTGGGTATTGATGTCTTTGTCGAGTTCGAAATCCATGTCAAACTGTTGCTCGAACTTCTTAGTGTTCTCGATGATATCGGACATATGGATAAAGCCATTTTCCGACTCGTTGATGTCGATAAAAGCCGACTGGATGTTTTGCAAGGTGTTAGTCACCCTTCCTCGGTAGATATTGCCGCTCATCTGGCGCGCTTTTTTTCTCTCTATCGTGAGATCGACAAGCTGGCCATTGCGCAAATGTGCAAGCCGAATCTGCTTTGATTCGACATTAAGTAACATGTCATTTTGCATGTAGAAGACCTCTTCTTGAGCCGCAAAAAAAGAGTCGGGCCGCTAGGAAAAAGGAACAAAATGGCAATCCCTATAGCATCAAAGTGCAGGTGCACACTTTGGTGGGATATTTAAAAGCCGCAGAGAGCGGATAGAATTTTACAATCAGTGTAAAAGATCTCAATATTTTCTTTGTTTCCAATTTTTCCAGCTATCTTCAGGAGACCGAAAAAAAGTGCGCCGGCTCGTTTTTGCGTTATTCATTAATTTTTGAGGAGTATAACCGACCCCAATTAATCTTTTCCAGAAAAATAGATTGGAATTTTCTCGCTATAAACTCCTATTTTTTATAGACTTCTTTGAGTTTATTCTTTGTAAAATAATAGATGAGTGACAAATTCAAAATTTATCTTAGTCACTTGCGCGAAGGCCGAAGAGAAGTCTTTGAAGGCGATTTTTCTCCTTGCTTAATGGATATCGACGAGAAAGATCTCTCTTTTCCATGGCCCATCACTCTCTCAGGAGAAGCTTATCTTGCAGAGGGGAGTTTGATGGTAGGTTTTTCTGCCAAGGTCAAGGCCCGAGTTCGGTGCGCCATTTGCAATGAGTTAACGAGTATAGACTTAAATGTAAATAAATACTTGCATGAAGAGAAGCTTGGAACTATCTTTTCTGGGGTTTTCGATTTTAGGCCAGTTTTAAGGGAATCTATTCTCCTCGAACTTCCTCTGACGGCTGAATGCAACGGAAATTGTCCTGAGAGAGAGTCCCTACAACTCTTCTTAAAGAAGGATTAGGAGAAAAAATATGGCGGTCCCACGAAATCGTTCGTCAAATGCAGCTAAAAATTCTAGAAGGGCCCATCACGCCAAGAAACCAAAAAATGCCGTGAGTTGCAGCGAATGTGGCACTTTCCGGCTACCCCATCGGGTTTGTCCTTCTTGCGGTGAATACAACGGGCGTAAGTTTGCCAAACAAAAAGAAGAAGAATAAGAGGAACCCTCTAAGACTATTTGAAAATAGGAATTGATCTCATGGGGAGCGAACGCTCCCCCGAACATATTCTCGACGCTATTCGACTTCTTGACCAGCAACAAAATGGCGAGTTGTCTATTATAGCCATTGCCGAAAAAAGTTGCGGCCTCTCTTCTCCTTCTCCTCGGATACACCTCATCGAAGTCCCCGAAAGCATTAGAATGGATGAATCTCCTCTCTATGCCATCCGAAGGAAAAAGGAGACTTCGATGGCCGTTGGTATGAAAATGGTGAGGAACAATGAGATCGAAGCTTTTCTCTCCATGGGAAATACGGGAGCTCTTATTGCAACCGCTCGCCTCCATCTCCCGAACTTACCTGGCATACGCCGTCCTGCTTTAACAGCGGTTCTTCCAACGGCGACGGGAAAAGTTGCTGTACTCGATGTCGGAGCGAATATTGCCTTCGATGAAGAACATCTCGTCCAATATGTCAAACTTGGAGCCGCTTTTCGCTTAGCTGAAGGCCTCGAGAAAGTCCGCGTGGGCCTTCTCAATATCGGGACGGAAGAAGAGAAGGGCACGCGCTTAGTGAGAGCCGCTTACAGTATTTTAATTGAAAAATTTAAGAATAGCTCGAAAGTCATTTTTGTAGGAAATATTGAAGGGAAAGATGTTTTTGAAGGTAAGGTCGACATCCTCGTCACCGATGGCTTCACCGGCAATGTATTTCTTAAGACATGCGAAGGAGTCTCTTCTTTTATGCTCTCCTACCTAGGAGAAAAAGCGACCGAATTTGAAAAGAGTGGGAGCAGAGCTCTCGTCTCTCATCTCCGCGAAACATTTAATTACTCGGGCCATCCCGGAGCCCTCCTCTGCGGCGTCGACGGCCTCATCATCAAATGCCACGGCTATTCTGACAAAGCCGCCATCATCAGTGGCATCAAGGGTGCTGTCGCCTTGGCAGAGTCCCATATTGTCCCCCGCATGCATGCTATACTCAGCAGTATAGTTGATTCAGGTTGAAAAGGAACATTTTGACC
>JBIOXR010000082.1:0-20221 GCA_044869735.1 Chlamydiales bacterium | reverse complement strand
GGAGCACTTACCATCTCATAGACTTTGGCGAGAATAATTCCAAACGCTTCAGGATCAATGCTAAAAGCACGCAAGTACTTCTCCTCTCCTCCCCCATAAAAATGGGCATGGCTCATGAGGAGTTGTAGGATTTCGCTATCGATAGGCCCAAACGAGTGGGGTGTAAAAAAGCATTTTCTGCCGCCAATGATCAGTGGTTCGCGGTAGCGGATGCCATCGATAAAAGCTTTCACATTCGATAAATGAAGAGGCTTTGAACGGAAGGGGAGTCGAAGCCCCAATTGGACTTCCACCCCTTTTTTTTCCACTAGTCCTGAAAGAGAAAAGATCACAGCCAGCTCGGCTTTTTCTTCTCCTATTTTTTCTTCGGGGTAAAAGAAAGGGGAGGAACCCAATACTTTTGAAGCATTGATGTAATCGCTCAAAAGTTCTTTTTGCAATGTGATTTCTTTTTTAGCTGCCTCTTGAGTTTCTGCCACAGTAAAGGTCTCTTTCAACTTCTCTTTAGCTGAGTCGTCGATGGCGCTACTCTTCTCGAAATCGGCTTTTTTGGAAAAATCGACGATGATCTTATTTAGGTGTTCTTCGAGGTGGAAAAGAGACGCTGCGATATGTTGGCAATCATAGGTATAGGTACAATCGCAATTCGAATCGACGGCGATCGATTCGGTCCTATCGATTTCGATCTCACATTCATATACATTCTCGTAAACACCCCTGACTCGACTGGAAAGTCTAAGAGAGGAGTTATCGAGATGTAAAATCTTGGCATCGACGACCAGTTTTTTTTCGTAAAGTTCTTTTCCCTCCTTGAGGATATTGGAGGAAAAATCTTGTCGGAGTTTGCGAAAATTAAGCATTTACAAAGTATAATTACAGGGTCAACAAATGGTTTTATAGACAAAAAAGGAATTTACTATCACCTTGTTTTATCCCATCCCTTTAAAGGGCTCTATTTACAAGATTAAAAAGCCAGGGAGCCGGCTGTATCCAAAAAATAGTAATAAAAATTTCACCACTATAGCCTTGCCAGCCGCAAGTATAGCTACCCCTTGCGCCTATTTAATAAAAGTTATATCCTTTCCCTCTTTTTGCGGGTGTAGCTCAGCGGTAGAGCGTCACGTTCCCAACGTGAATGTCGTGAGTTCGATCCTCATCACCCGCTAGTGGCAATGTCTACGCGCGGGTGTAGCTCAGTGGTAGAGCATCACGTTGCCAACGTGAGGGTCGTGAGTTCGAACCTCATCACCCGCTTTAAACTTTTTAAAGGTCGATTTCGTGCCAACACTTGATTCCAAACCAAAGTATTATGAGAATGATTCTTTCCTTGTAGCAGCAACACAAGAACCAGGATGCCGCCTAACAGTGACTGTTACTATTAAACCCGAGAAGGCAGGTAAACTCTATAAGCAAGCCATTAAAAGGGTCAATAAAGAGATCTCAGTACCCGGATTTCGCAAAGGAAAAGCTCCAGAAGAAGCTGTTTTGAAAAGCTTCAGTTTTCACGTCGATCAAGAATGGAAAGACATGCTCAAAGTCGAAGCTTTAAAAGGAGCTTTCGAACTCTCTAAGATCTATCCCCTCTCTAAAGAGACCATTGAAAAACTCAAGGTAGAAAAGGCTTCCCTTGAAGAGGGGGCTCTAGTCACTTTTTCTTATGAATTTTATCCCATCGTTCCCGATATCGACTTCTCTACTTTTACCCTTTCTCCTCCTACAAAGGAAAAAATCAGCGACAAGCGCATAGACGAAGTGGTTGCTGAAATCCAAAAAAGTCATGCTGACTTTGAACCAGTCGAAGGACGTGCTGTCCAAGAAGGAGACTACGCCGACGTTTCGATTGATGCGATTGACCAAGAACCGAATAAACCGATCGTCAAAGATCGACGGTTCGAAGTAGGCGGCAGCCTCACTCCTTGGCTAAAACAGATGTTACTGGGAATGGAAGTCGAAGAAACACGCGAAGGCGTGACCGAACTCGACGAAAAAGCAGAAGAGAGAATTAAAAAAGCTTTCCGCCCAACCAAGGTGCGTATCGTCTTACATGCCATCAAAAAAATCGTCCTTCCCCCGGTCGACGAGGAGTTTGCTAAAAAAATGAAAAGCGAATCGGTTGAAGAGATGAGGAAAGCGATTCGACGGAATCTTGAAAACGAAGCCGAGGCCACAGCAAAAGAGCAACAACTCTCCGAATTAGAACAACTTCTCCTCAACGCCATCGAATTCGACCTCCCTGCTTCTCTCGTAGAGAGAGAAGGCGAGGTGCGCCTTAGAGAAAAGATTGCCTCGTTGCGAGAACAACTAAGCGATGAAGAGATCCGCCAAAAACAAACCGAGATTGAAGCCGCAGTAGAAAAGGAGACAAACGAGGCCCTCCGCCTCTATTTCATCGAAATGAAAATCGAAGAGCAGGGGAAGGTCTCTTTTACACAAAAAGAACTCAATGAAGAATTATTTAAGCACCTCCTCCTCTATGCTCCCGAAAAGAAACTCGATAAAGAAGCCTCAAAAAAACTCCTTCAGCGAGTAAAAGAAAAACTGCGACGACAAAAAACGCGCGAATATGCCTTGTCGCAAGTCTTAAATGAACCTATCCAAAAGTAAGCGCGACCGCGAGGAGGATAATATTAAAAATAATATGGCCGACGAGCGGTTTTACAAGGATCGCGACAAGATTAAGAGGGTGTTTACAAAACAAAATAGATATTGACCACCCCAGGGAAGTCGGAATATAAAACGAGTTACTTGACTGTAGGAGCAGACAATGGCTGGAAAAGAAAAGATGCAACTTATCCCTTATGTGATTGAAGATACCGGTCGCGGTGAGCGATCCATGGATATCTATTCTCGATTGCTCAAAGATAGGATCGTGCTCGTTGGCTCTGAAATTACCGACCACATGGCCAATGTGGTGGTTGCCCAACTCCTTTTTTTGATGACCGAAGACCCTAAAAAAGACATCTCAATTTATATCAACTCTCCTGGCGGGTATATCACGGCAGGGTTGGCCATTTACGATACGATTCGCTTTTTGGGATGCGATGTGAATACCTATTGCATCGGACAAGCGGCATCCATGGGAGCTCTCCTCCTAGCTGCAGGTACGAAGGGCAAACGGAAAGCTCTCCCCCACAGCCGTATCATGATCCATCAACCCACAGGGGGCATTTTTGGGACCTCAGCAGATATTAACCTTCAGGCTAAAGAAATCCTTACACTCAAGCACCACTTGGCCACGATCCTAGCAGAGTGCACGGGAAAATCGATTGAGCAGATCCTTTCGGACTCCGAAAGAGACTTTTTCATGAGTCCCGAAGAGGCGATTAAATATGGCCTGATCGATGAAATTGTAACGACTACGCGCAAAAAATAACGATGGGCAATACGACTAAAGAGACAGCAAAATGTTCTTTCTGCGGAAGGGAAGAGGCTGAAGTTGAAAAGCTGATTGCCGGTCCTAGCGTCTTCATCTGCGACAATTGCATCAAGCTTTGTGTAAGCATTTTAGAGAAAAAACCCCCGCCTGTCAAACACGAATTAAAAATTTTAAAACCCAAAGAGATCAAGAGACATCTCGACGATTACATCATTGGGCAAGAAAAAGCCAAGCGCACGATTTCTGTGGCTGTCTACAACCACTATAAACGTGTTAAAGCCCTACGCGAAAACAAGCAGGCGATCTACTCTAAATCGAACGTCCTTTTATTGGGTCCAACGGGATCGGGGAAAACCTTGCTGGCAAAAACGTTGGCTCAAATCCTCGATGTTCCGTTCACTATAGCAGATGCTACGACCTTGACCGAAGCGGGTTATGTGGGAGAAGACGTCGAAAATATCGTCCTTCGTTTGTTACAAGCTGCCGATTACGATGTGGCTCGCGCCGAGCAGGGAATTATCTACATCGACGAAATTGATAAAATCAACCGAACGACTTCCAATGTCTCGATCACGCGCGATGTCTCTGGAGAAGGGGTGCAGCAGGCTTTGTTGAAAATTGTCGAGGGCACCATTGCCAACGTTCCACCGAAAGGAGGGAGAAAGCATCCTCACCAGGAATATATAAAAGTGAATACAGAGAATATTCTCTTCATAGTAGGAGGAGCTTTTGTAAATCTCGATAAAATCATCGCCAAGCGCCTAGGTAAGTCGACGATCGGCTTCTCAGAAAAAAAAGGAAAGGGAGAAGGTGTGCCTCTTCATGAAGACAAGGGGGCTCTCCTTTCCAAAGTTGAACCCGAAGATCTCATCTCCTTTGGCATGATCCCCGAATTTATTGGACGATTTAATTGTATTGTAAATTGCAACGAACTTACTATCGATGATCTAGTGGCCATTCTCACAGAACCTAAAAATGCCATTGTCAAACAATACACCGAACTCTTCGCCGAGGAAAATGTCGCACTCACTTTTTCTAAGGATGCCCTCGTAGCGGCTGCCAAAAAAGCCAAAGAGGCAGGAACAGGAGCGCGTGCCCTACGAATGATTTTAGAAAATCTCCTCCGCGATCTCATGTTTGAAGTCCCTTCAGACGAAAGCATTGCCCAAATTGTCATCAATGAAGGAACTATTACCGAGAATAGCCCACCAGAAATTATCCGCAGGGATGTGCCGAAAAAAATAGCCTAATCACTTATGGTCCTATGGTCCTTGAAAACGAACCCTATCTCTACGGGACCTCTATCGTTAAGAAACTAGTCGATGCAGGCTATCAAGCTTTTTTCGCCGGTGGGTGGGTGCGCGATTTGCTGAGAGGCGAAAAATCTGACGAAATCGATATAGCCACGAGTGCTCCTCCTGAAGTCATCCTCTCTCTGTTTCCCAAAACAGTCCCCGTAGGCATTGCTTTTGGCGTAGTTATTGTCGTTATAAATAATATCAATTTTGAAGTTTCGACCTTTAGAAAAGATTTGAAATACATCGATGGGCGCCATCCAGAAAGCGTCGAATACTCCCATCCCGAAGAAGATGCTAAAAGACGTGATTTCACTATCAATGGGATGTTCTACGACCCTTTGAAAGCTGAGATTATCGATTTTGTCGAAGGGAAAAGAGATCTTAAAAAAAAGATCATTCGTGCGATCGGCAATCCCAATGAACGATTTTTCGAAGACCGCCTCCGGATGATCCGCGCCGTACGGTTTGCTGCTCGATTCAATTTTACCATTGAACGCAAGACCGAAAATGCGATTGCACGCCATTCCCATCTCCTCCTTCCGGCTGTGTCTATGGAACGGGTGTGGCAAGAATTCTGCAAAATGTCAAAAAATAAACGATTTGGACAAGCCATCCTCATGCTCCATCGCTTTGGATTGCTGCAAGTCATCCTTCCTCCTTTGAAGCGAGTTCCAGATTATGAGCTTGCTAAGAGAGTAAAACACTTCCCTCATTTTCCTTCCCATTGCCCGACGATCATCTACCTCCTTCACCTCTTTCCTACCCTTGAACTGGCTTCTCGGCTTGCTCTCTGCCGCTATTTCAAAACAACGGTGAAAGAGCAAAAACTCGTCGAATTTTTCACCCAATCCGAAAAACTCTTTGCTCAAAAAGAGGTAGAACCAGCTGACTGGGCCCACTTTTATGCCGAGGCAGAAGCCCCCCTTTTTTTACAGGTCTATGCAGCCCCATTTTCTAATCGCAAACGAAAACAGTTTTTTAAACTGCACGAAGAGAGAGAACGAATACTCTCTTTCCACATCGACAAAATTCGATCGAAACGCCCTCTAGTATCGGCGGCGCTCCTCCTGCGCGAAGGAATTACGCCGGGGAAAGAGATGGGGACCCTTCTCAAATCAGCAGAAAGAATGGCGATCAATAACAACTGGCGAGATCCTGAGCACATTCTTGAAAAGTTGAAACAAACTTTCTTATGGCCAAGATAGGGATCGACGCTTTTCCCCTACAATTCCCCATGACAGGAGTAGGGAATTACCTTTATCTCCTCCTCAAAGAATTGCTCGTGATGCGAAAAGAAGATTCTTTTTTTCTCTACTTTGCGAAAAACAATCCCATCTTAGAAGGTCTTTCCTCTTTTCCCCATGTCACTCTCCGTCCCTCTTCTTTTCTCTCAAGAAGCCAAGCCCTCTGGAGCCAAACAACACTCACCTGGATGGCTTTCCGCGACAATCTCGATCTCTTTTGGGGAGCAACCCAATCTCTCCCTCTATTTGCTCGCAAAAAGCAAAAAAATCTCCTCACTATCTACGATTTCACTTATCTTCTATATCCCGAGGCCTCCTCTTTTATCCGAGGACACTATCTCCGCCTCTTGAGCCACACTTTTTACAGGAGAGCAGACGCTCGCATTGCTATTTCCAAGGGGACTTCTCAAAGGCTAAAAGAACTCTACTCTTTACTTTCAGATGCTATTGTCCTCCCTCCCCTCAAACCCATCGAAATGGATGAAAAAACGCTGGGGGTGCACGGATTGATCCCCAAACGATACTATGTCATGGTAGGGACACTCGAGCCGCGAAAAAATATTGTCCCTGCCCTTGAAGCCTATAGCGAAGCATTAAAAGAGGAGAGGCTCGACCCTCTTGTTCTGATCGGAAAAAAGGGGTGGAAAGATAAACGGATTCAGCAAACTGTAGAGAATCTCTCGTTACGCCATCCGCACCATCTTAAAGTTGTCGGGTATCTTCCCGATCGGCAATTAAACGCTCTTATCCATGGTGCCAAAGCCCTCGTGATGCCCTCTATCTACGAGGGGTATGGGATGCCCCTTGCCGAAGCAAGAGCTATGGGAACTCCTGTAATTGCCTGTGCACTTCCCGAGATGATGGAAGCTGCGGAAGATGATGGCTTATTCATTGATCCGACAAACTTTAAAATTGAGTTCCAACGGGCTCTTCGCGTCTCTTTATCGCCTCCAGGGCCTTGCCATTACCCTACCGTGCGAGAATTAGCGCTTCAACTTTCTCAAGAGATCGATCGGCTTCTTGTGCATGGTATGCATAAATAATCGTGGAGTGCTATGTGGTAGACCTTGTATCCTAATTCTTCAATCTTTTTTATCCTTTTATGGATTTCTTCTTTCTGGTGAGGAGTTGCGGTTAAATAAAAAACACCGCCCATAATTTCAACCACCATCACCGGTTTATTTCTAACAATAGTCTTTTTTGCACCTTCGATGACCTCTAATTCGAACCATTCTGTATCAATTTTGATTATCGAAACATTTTGGAGATAGTAGTCGTCGAGGCGATGCATTTCCACCCTCTCTCCCCCCGAACCAATCCCAACTCCTCCTTCATTCAGAGGGCAGTAAGGTAGCATTTCTACCCACTTCTGTTCATGGCCTAAAGCTTTGCGGTGAAATTTGACGTTTCTCACATTATTGAGGTACATATTGATCACGAGCTCTGTAAATAGTTTTAACTGGGGTTCAAATACACATACGACTCCTCCTGGGCCGACCAGCCGCGATAAGTTAAGTGTATGCATCCCAATATGCCCTCCTACATCGATTGCAATAGTGCCCGAACGGGTATATCTCGCGAGCTGTTCAAATACCATGACTTCGTAGAAAATCCCCTTTTTGATGAATTCCGTTTTGATATAATCGGTACTCTCTTTTTCAACATAGTAGAGATCTCTGTTTTCAACCTTGTATATCTGATATTTCTCAAAGGGGAAATTACTAATATACTCTTTCAATTCAGGATCATGTGCAAAAAACCCCCTAAAGAGATCTTGAAGCAATTGAGGAGTAATCTCTGCCGAAAAAAGAAGCACAGGAGCGAGAAAAAGAAGAAGCACTCTCAAGAACATTGCAAAAGAATAATGAAGATCATTTTAATTTACAGCAAATCCTTAGTGCATGAGGGCAAGAAGGCCGTCGCGACAAGAAGCTTGCTTGTTCCAAAATTGAGCGTAAAGGCCTTCTCCTTTGATAAGGGAACTATGGGAACCACTTTCAAGTAATTTCCCTTTGTCCATGACAAAAATGGCATCGGCAGAAGCCACTGTCGAGAGGCGGTGGGCGACAATGATGAGGGTTTTTTCCCCACGCAGTTTTTCAAGAGAGTGTTGGATAAGTTCTTCTGAGATGCTATCGAGGTGACTGGTGGGTTCATCAAAAATCAAAATTTCGGGATCGCGGATAAGAGCGCGTGCTAGCGCTAAACGCTGTTTCTCTCCTCCCGAAAGGCGGTAGCCTCTCTCTCCTACTTGGGTCTGATACCCTTCTTTTAAGTTGGAGACAAAATGATGGACGTGAGCCATAGTGGCGGCTTGTATCATCTCTTCGTGAGAAGCGTCGAGTTTTCCAAAACGAATATTTTTTTCAATCGACTCGCTCAAAATAAAAGGCTCCTGAGTGACGACTCCTATTTTCTCTCTCCACACGGAAAGATCAAAATCCTTCATATCGCGCCCATCGATGTGGATACATCCTTTATCTGGAGTATAAAGCCCTAAAAGCAGATCGAGAATAGTCGATTTCCCCGCCCCCGATTTTCCTACGAGGGCAACCATTTTCCCTTTGGGAATCGAAAGGCAGAGATCATGAAGAACAGGAACTCCTACCCCAGGATAGGAAAAAGAGACGGCGCGAAAAGCTATTTCGCCGTTGAATGTGCACTTCTTTTCTCCTCCTATTGGTTTAAATTCTTTACCTTTGTCTTCAAAGAGAATCTCCAATTCGGCAATTTGTCCCTTGAAACCCATCATCATCATCACGGCACTTGCACCAAGTTGTACTTTCCCCGACAGACGATAGACAATAGCAATAAACCCTAAGAGAAAGGGGATCTCTTCTTTTGTCCCCATTAAAAAGAACCCTAAAAGGAGCATCAGTCCAATGGCAACAATCCCTGAAATTTCGCTTATCGCTACGACATAGGCGTTGCTTTTGACGATTTTTTTTGAATATTTAGTCGTCGTTTGAAGTATCCCCTCCTTGTCGTACAAGATGGTATTCTCTCTTCCAAAAATGTGGATAAGGCGCAGCGATTGGAGCGTTTCGGCAATTTTGATGCTAAAAAGGGTATTTTGCTCCACCAATCCTTGGGATGTCTTGGCCACTTTTGAAATAAAAAATTTTTGAATGAGAAACGCTGCTGCAAAGAGTAGAGCCGTGCACAATGTCAAAGTTGGGGAAAGCATTACCATTAAGGCGACGGCTACTATAATGAGAAAAAGGCATACCACCAGATAGTTAAAACCTTCAAAAAAGGGCCTAACAAAAATAGTGGGCGTACGAGCCAATTCTGCTAACTGTCCCATTTTATATCGATTCACGTGGGAAAAGGAGAAAGCGAGAAATCGCTCCACCACTCTTCTTTGTAAATCGGCTTGACAACAGTTAGTCAATTCGGCATTGCATAGAGCAGCTAAAAAACAAAACCCATTTTTCAGTAGCTGCACCCCCAGCGCTACTGCAATAAAGAAGAAAAAGAGATAATGTGGCGTCACATCACCTAACCATTCCGCAATATTTCTTCCCTTTACTATAGCCCCCTTTCCCGTCAGACAGGAAAAGGCAAGAATCATGAGAAAATAGGCTCCCCCTTCGAGTATAGCTCCTGCCAAGTTGAGAAAGAAGGCTCCGCTCAGCAATACCCTTCTACGCCTTTCCTTTCTCAATTCCCGCACTAAAAAACGGATGACGATGCGCATGAAAACTCCTAAGAGGGTGTCTAAGGGGGAGTATTCTCTCTATCATTGAAAAAATCAATGAGTTATTGTTGATTCCTCTGGAAATAGATAGAGATGGGGATTGGGATATTCTAATAGAACTTCCAAAACGGCTGGTTCCAAAGGCAAGGGAGAGATTTTGCCTCCAGGGATAAATTGAATGTATGTTTTTTTATAATCGGAGATAAGTTCAAAAATTTGTTCCAGCCTAGGTCGGGGATTTTCATGAGCAAAATTATGAAGTTCGAGATTAATTCTGGGTTTCGTTTTTAGAATTTTTCTGCACCCTTTTAACACTTCTAATTCATACCCTTCGACATCGACTTTCAAGACGGTGGGCGTTCTCTTCGATTGAAAAAAGTAGTCCAAACTGACTAAAGAGACTTTGCTCTGCTTTTCATGCTCAGATGATAAAAGAATCCCCGTCGAAGTTTGAGAGGGAACATAAATTTCACCCTCGCTCTCGCCCACGGCGCAATAATGGGGGAATCCATTGGAAGTATGATTAATCTCAAAATTTCTTTTAAGAGTCTCGTAATGTTTTTTGGCACATTCAAAGGAGTGGACCTGGCCTTCAGAAGAAACCCATTGGGAAAAAAGCAATCCATAAAATCCTTGGTGGGCTCCGACATCTGCTATGACATCTCCAGGAAAGATCATATTCTTCTTCATCCAATTCAATTCAATCGTCAGGCATTTTTTATCTAAGAACTTTTTTCCCCAACTTATTTCTCCTTCAAAATTATCGATCAAGAAATGAAATTTCTCTTCAAGAAAGCCAACTTGATAAGAATACTGAGAGAAAGTATACCAGCGTATTTTCCTTTTTATTCGTTTTAGAAGTGAGGTTTTTTTTAATTTTTTAGCTAAATAAGGGTTAATGGTAATCATAAAATCACATGAGAGTTTTTAAAAATTGAGCACAGGCTTGTGGCGAATATTTGTTAAGATAGCTCTTTTGCATTTCTCTCAACCTCGTTTGGATGAAGATATCTGTACCTAAAAAACTAAGATGGGTAAAAAAATCGGGCCTCTGCCAATCTACCACTAGCTCTTCCAATCCATGTTTTGCGAGATCATCTGCCATCCAAGTCTCTTTTGTCACGATGGGCATTTTACCCATGAGCACTGACTCTATAAATACATAAGAAATTTTATATTTATAAGGGCGTGATTCATAGGTGAGTAGCACGAAATCTGCCATCTCAAACCACCTTAAATATTCCTCTTGGGAGATGCCTCTTTTAAAAGTAGTGGCTTGTTTATTGGGAGGTATGTGCATTTTTTCAGGGAGTATAAACGAAAATAACGAGGTAGAAGCCTCTTCTGAAAGTAACAACTTCTCAAAAATCTCTGGTTTCTTTTCAGCGCGTACTTCTCCGGGCCATAGACACGTAAATGAGGTGTTATGGGTTTTTCCATTTTTCTCCAAGAGAGATATTTCGACAGGCATCGGCATTAGGTGGGTCGCTACTCTATAATTTTTAAACCAGTGTTGGAGATGTTCCGTGCTGGTTAGCTTTTTAAAATTGTCCTTAAATTTTCTATCGAGTAGAGAGAAACAAATTTTTCTAGCTAACGCAGAAAGTCTAGCTAAAGAAAATTCGCCATGTAAAAAAAGCCATATTCCATTTCTTCTTCTAACAAAAAAAAGGGCAGCAAGTGCAAAGCATACCAAGTCTGAGGTCGTAAAATTTTCAATGAAGAAAATGTGCCGCGCCTTCTGTTTAAGACGAAAGACTTTGTAAAAATCTATAAACCGCCTCCCCACCGATCGGAGGTTTTTCCTCTGGTTTTTACAAAAATGTTTTTTCCATTGAGGAGATAGAAGAAGCCTAGAATCTTTTCCTATATATGCTTCGTAGGAGAGCTCTAAAATCGAAAGAGCTTTGCTGATGCCGAGATTAAAATGGAGTTGATGGCCAAGAGCATCGATAAAATTAGGGAGGAGAAAAACAAAGTGAGGGTTTGTCCGCATACAATAAATTGATACAGTATTTTCCCACAGGATTTTATTTGCTAGAAAATTAGTAAAAAAAATATGTGTTAGGGAAGAAATTAATGGAGAAGGATGTGTTATTCGCTCATATATTCCTTTTAGCGGTAGTTGCTGGGGGAAATAATTCGGAGATTTCTTTATGGGAAAGATGGGAAGGAGTTGATCCCGAATCGATGGAACAGTACAGAGAAGAACCTCCTCCTCCATCTCCTGTCGTCGAGGTAAAGAGAAATAATGAAATGGAAGAAAAGATCCAGAGGCTTCTCTCACAGATCGATGCCCTAGAACGAAACCTCTCTTCGATGCAAAGCCGCAATGATGCCATGCAGTCGAGAATCGACGAAATAAATTCCAAAAATATCGAGCTGATCAGCTACGCCCTCCACAAACTCGACACTATCTATGACGAAATCGACCGGGTCTACGAATGTAGCAAAAGCCGCCAGGAGTGTGAATTAGAACAGATCTATGATGATATAGACTCCCTACAGACGGAATTAGATCAAGTTGCTTCAATGTATACCTATTCTTCGCATCCTGGAGCTGTTTTTTATTCGATTCCATATAAATGTAAGAGGCAAGTGGGAGTAGAAGTCCTTGCATGGACGGTGAAAGAGAGCGAACTCGATTTTGCCGTGAGAGGGGGTACCTTAGCAACCACCACGGCCACAGGTGCCGTAGGAAGTCTGATCTCTGCAGAGTATGATTGGCGCCCCGGATTTCGCGTCTATGCCGATTTCACAAGTTACTGTGACTACTGGAATCTCCTTGCAGAATATACTTTCTTTCACTGTTCTGGTTCCGACACAGTAGTGCGTCGGAATAATGAGAATTTACAAGGGACTTTTCACCAAGTCACCACTAGCTTGATGCGAGAGGCAGCTTCCGATATTCATCTTCACTACCACACTCTCGATTTAGTACTCGGCCGCCATTTTCAGCCTTCGTCTTGCCTAGTAGCAAAAATTGCATTTGGAGGTATCGGCGCTTGGATTAAGCAAAAATGGGATGTCGTTTATTTTGCTTCTGCCACAGGGTTTAACGATTTCGATATCGACTGGGAGTTTGAAGGAGGGGGCTTAAAAGCAGCAGCCGCTCTCGATTGGTTTGTGGGACGTAATTGGAGTTTATACACTGGCACTAGTCTGGCTTCTCTCATTGGATGGTATCGCAATACTATGTTACAATCAGTGGTAAATATTGTTGATATTCCTGATTTTACGCCTTTTAACTCCAAAAATGATCAATGCCGGTTTGTCCAAACTTTCCAAATCAAACTCGGCCCTACTTGGTCGCGATGTTTCAGAAGGTTTAATGCGCGCATTTATGCCCTCTATGAGCTTAATGCGTGGTTCAACTTGCACGAAGTCGACCGATCGTTTATCACGGGTGATGTGAACGATGGAAGAGATTCCTGGCATGTGCATGGCCTCTTAGGATTGCATGGCTTCACTTTTGGCCTGCAAGCTACCTTCTAAATAGCGACTTTTCTTTACCATCCAGCCGTAGGTGAGGGCAAAATAGGTCCAAATATAGGTCCTAAAGACCCCTTGATTGCATTGAAGAACGACTATAGTTACAAGAAACGAAGCAAGAAAAAGAAGAACCCACAATTTGTCTTGGTAAGAGAAATGGTGGAAAGAGAGGCGGGCCTTTTTTAGATAGAGAAAGATTAGAGTGCTAAAAGCGATTCCTCCTACAATTCCTAGACTTGCTAAAATCTCCGTAAAGACATTGGAGGGTTCAAACCACTTTAAAAGGTTATTTTGCGGGATCGAATCGTAAAAATAAAAACTCATATCCCGCATGGTCCAAGCTTTATATAAATAGGAAGGGACTCCCCCCATCCCTACTCCTAAGATAGGTTGCTTCAAAAAGACCTGAATGGAGTTCAAGATCAAATTCCAGCGGATGAAAAACGAGTGGTGGCCCATGAAGCCAAAGCAGAAGAACTTGAAAAAATAGTGACTCATGAGCTGCCAAAAAAGGAGAGAGCACACCACCACAGCTCCGCCTAAAAAGACGGCAAATTTAAGACAGCGACTTAGTAAATAGGGATATTCCTTTCTAACCCCTTTGAAACTTGCTAGGAAGAGAAAACAAGGGATAAAAAGAATATAAACTAAAATAGTCGTTGTGGAGGTCGAGAGTAAAAAAAGAAAATTCACTAAAAGGATGTGCCACAATTTTAACTCTCTCTCCTTATTGAGAAGATAGTAGCCATTGGCAATGACAATAAACGGGGTCATATAGAGAGCATAAAAAGAGGGTTCATAGGAGAGAGCATTGGGCCTCCAGAGAGTAGCCATTTTTTGTTGGAGAAAAGGATCTTTGATGTGCAAGAAGGCAAGAAGTAGTTGGAGTCCAGCGTAACAGCCTACTACCAAAAACGAAGTGAGGTAAAGCCAGAGGATTTTTTTTTCATCTCTTTTTATTACTAAAAGGTAGGGTAAAAAAACGTAATAGAGCAGCGTCATCCCATAAAACCCAAGAAAGAAGATACATCGACCTTTAAACGGACTGAAGACAAAAGAGAGAAGCATCGAAAACAAAATGGCTCCAAGACAGAGAAGCAATTTTTTATCGATTAGGAAACACTCCTTGCGATAACGAATCAAGAGGACTAATAGCAAAAAACCGGCTAATAGATTGTTCCAACGCAAGGTGTAGGGACCACACACCATGTTGAGTTGATCGGCATGAAGAGTAAAAAAGTAGAAAAAGAGAAGGAGATCAAAAAATTCCCATCGAAAGGGCAATTGCGCCAATCCTTTCATAACAGTCGTTGAGGTGAAACGACCTCTTGTTCGTGATGAAATAAAGGAGCTCGCCCGATGCTAAAATAGTCAAACCCGTGCGATGCCATTTCCTGAGGCGTGTATTGGTTCCTTCCATCAAAGAAAGCCCTCCCTCTCATTTTGGGGAGGATTTTTGAAAAGTCTAGAAGGCGAAATTGTTTCCATTCAGTCATCAGAACAATAGCATCGGCCTCTTGTACCGCCTCAAATTCATCTTTGCACCAGATCATCTGAAAGGAACGCCCCAGCAAACGTTTGGCATTGTCCATGGCGATAGGATCATAGAGATGCAATGTGGTCCCTTGGGTGATCAGAAACCGGACCAATTCCAACGAAGGGGCCTCTCGCATATCGTCTGTTCCGGGTTTAAATGAGAGGCCTAAAATGGCAATGGTTTTCCCTTTTAGTCCCCCTCTTTCCTCAAAATAAGCGGCGATCTTTTCTCCGATCACTTGCTTTTGCCTTTCATTGACTTCATGGGCCGCTTCAATGAGTAAGGGAGGAATGGCGAGTTCTTTTGCCAACGCGATGAGAGCTTTGACATCTTTGGGGAAACAAGAGCCCCCATAACCAGCGCCTGCATAGAGAAACGCCGTTCCTATACGAGTATCAGAGCCAACACCACGCCGCACTTCTGTTACATCAGCTCCCACTTTTTCACAAATGGTGGCTATTTCATTCATGAAAGAGATCCTTAAAGCGAGCATCGCATTGGCCGCGTATTTTGTCATTTCAGCAGAACGGACGGTCATTACCATCAATCTCTCGCGATTAGAATTAAAAGGCGAGTAGAGCTCCCTCATCAAACGGGCCGCCTCTCCATTTTCTGCCCCTATCACGATCCGATCGGGCTTCATGAAATCGTTGATGGCGTCCCCCTCCTTTAAGAATTCGGGATTAGAGACAATGTCGAATCCAAAGGTGCATCCTCTCTGCTCGAGGATAGAGCTCATTCTTTCTTTCATTTCCGAGGCAGTACCTACGGGCACTGTCGACTTATTCACGATAATCTTGTATCCGTCGATTTTTCGTGCTATCTCCTCTACAGCTTTCATGACATAAGAAAGATTACACTTTCCATCCCTCCCCGCAGGGGTAGGGAGGGCAAGAAAACAAAAAAGGGCTTTTTCCAAACCCTCTTCATAATCGGTGGTAAAATGGAGGCGCCCAGCGAGGCAGTTGCGCTTCACAATTTCTTCCAAACCGGGTTCAAAAATGGGGATCTCACCTCTTTTCAATTTATCAATTTTTTCTTTATCAATATCGAGACAGATCACCTCTCTTCCCATTTCTGCAAAGCACGCCCCTGTCACAAGGCCAACATAACCAGTTCCGACAATCAGAATTTTCACATTAACTCCATTAAAAGTAGCTATATTACCACTAGACTTCATTCGAAACTACCCATGAGTGGATAAACGAGAGATTTTTGCTCCTCTTTTTTGACTTTGGTTTTTGACATACTCAAGTTGAGTAGGCAAAAACCAAAGTCAAAAAAGAGGAGCGAAAAGATCTGTTTAGCTACCATGAGGAGTTTCGAATGAAGTCTACTCTCTTTTCTTGTGCGAAAAAGTTTTTTGGACCATTCTACTGCCCATGCGAGTAAAAAAAAGAATTCTAGTCACCGGGGGAGCAGGATTTCTAGGCTCACATCTATGCGAAAAACTCTTAGAACAAGGCCACGAGGTCATTTGCCTCGATAATTTCACGACGGGTTCGCGAGAAAATATCTCCCACCTCTATGCCAATCCCTCGTTCAAAAGCCTCACTCACGATATCTGTTTCCCCTTCTTTGCAGAAGTCGATGAAATCTATAATCTTGCCTCTCCTGCCTCTCCTATACACTACCAAAATGACCCTTTGCTCACGGTTAAAACAAATGTACTAGGGGCTATAAATTCACTGGAGTTAGCCAAAAGATGCAAAGCAAAAATCCTTCAAGCTTCGACAAGTGAAGTCTATGGAGATCCCCTTGAGCATCCTCAAAAGGAAAATTATTGGGGAAACGTCAATCCTATAGGAGTGCGTTCTTGCTACGATGAAGGAAAACGGTGTGCTGAAACTCTTTTCTTCGATTACCACAGGCAACACGGAATAGAAATCAAAGTCGCTCGTATCTTTAATACCTACGGTCCAAAAATGGCACGTGCCGACGGTCGAGTTGTCTCCAATTTTATCGTGCAAGCTCTTCAAGACAATCCATTGACCATCTATGGGCAAGGAGAGCAGACACGCTCTTTTTGTTATGTCCAAGACCTCATTGAGGGGCTCATTGCCCTCATGCACTCTCCACCTGAATTTATCGGTCCTGTCAACTTAGGCAACCCCATAGAATTTACAATGTTGGAACTGGGTAAAAAAATCATTGAGCTATCCAATTCGAAATCGATCTTCGAATTTAAACAACTGCCGAGCGACGACCCGAAAAAGCGGAATCCCGATATCTCACTGGCCTGGGAAAAGCTGGCTTGGGCTCCCCAAACCTCACTCGAAGAAGGTCTGCAGGCGAGCATTACCTATTTCAAAAAATTGCTTCTATCTTCCGTCTCTCTCTGACTTTTAATATCTTTATCTCTATACTACTGGAATGGAAAACCAGAAAAAAACGATTTTGGTGACAGGGGCTGCCGGATTTATCGGTTTTCACACCTCTTTGGCCCTTCTAAAGGAGGGGCATATAGTAGTCGGATATGATAATTTCAATTCTTATTACTCCGTAGATCTCAAGCGAAGAAGAGCCGCTATCTTAAAAAAAAATGGAATGGAAGTGATCGAGGGGTGTCTCACTGACATCGAAAAACTGCGGCGCCTTTTCTCAAATTACGATTTCACTCATCTCCTCCATTTAGCCGCTCAAGCTGGAGTCCGCTATTCCTTCACTCATCCCCATGCCTATGTAGAGAGCAATCTCTCTGGATTTGTTTCTTTAATGGAAATTGCAAAAGAAAAACAGCGACTGAAAATTGTCTATGCCTCCTCTTCTTCAGTCTACGGAACCAATGAGAAGATACCCTTCTCCGTGGAAGATCGGACCGATTCTCCTGCAAACCTCTATGCAGCGACTAAAAAGGCTAACGAGTTAATGGCCTTTAGCTATCACCATCTCTCGGGGCTTCCTTTTATTGGGCTCCGCTATTTTACTGTTTATGGTCCTTGGGGGAGACCCGATATGGCCTGCTTTCTATTTACTAAGGCCATCCTCGAAGGAACCCCGATCACTCTTTTTAATAATGGGAAGATGGAACGCGATTTTACTTATATTGACGATGTCGTCTCAGGCACTCTCGCAGCTCTCGACAAAGAAGTTCCCTACGCCATTTACAATATAGGCAACCACCAACCCGTTTCCCTCGAATCCCTCGTCTCTCTTCTTGAAGAGATCCTCGGACGCAAAGCGAAAAAAACTTACTCGAGCGAAACCCGCGGCGAAGTGCCTCTCACCTTTGCCGAAATTGAGAAGAGTCACCGAGAACTTGGGTATTGCCCTAAAACTTCACTTAGACAAGGTCTTCAAGCTTTTGTCACTTGGTATCATGACTACTCAAAAAGTGATGGAATACCCTTGGCAGGTTGTCGATAATATCTCCCGCCAGCATTGAGTAAGAACTTTTCTCGGCCGCCGCGCATTCTCCCGCGCACCCATGCAGGTAGACTCCCATGGCGGCTGCATCCAAAGGAGGAATTTTTTTTGATAAGAGCCCTCCAATGATCCCCGTAAGAACATCTCCGCTGCCGGCTGTGGCCATCCCGGGATCGCCTCGAGAGGAAACCAGAGGACTCGAATAGGGAGAAAAAATAAAGGTCGGAGCTCCTTTTAATACGAGGATAATTTTCTTTTTGTCGGCATACTCTTGGGAGAGTTCATGTAACTCTGCAAAAGAAACGTCTCCCTCTTCCCCCAAAAGGCGTTTCATTTCTCCTCGGTGAGGAGTTAAAATTGCATCGCGAGGGGGCGAGATGTCATTCGATGCTATCAGAGTCAACGCATCAGCGTCGATCACACAAGGGTGTTTGAGCTTGGGTAAAATCCGGTTTAACATCTTGGCTGTAACCTTTGAAAGGCCAATCCCAGGACCAATGAATAGACTGGAAGCTCGATCAAAAGCACTTTGCAGGGCAACGATATCTCTTTTGCTATAGCCCTGGCGAATGAGCTCGTAGGGAGCTCCTGAAAGTTCTGCCTCCATTCCAACTGGATGAAGCAACCGAACAATGCCCGCGCCGCTCCTCAGAGCTGCTAAACTTGCCAGGAGAGCAGCTCCTGGCATTCCAGGTGATCCACCCAAGCCCACCACATACCCAGCTTCATATTTGTGCTGCGTCCGTTTTATCGGAGGGAAAATCGAGGCAATGATCTCATCGTCGAGAAGAATAAAATCTTCACTTGCTTGAGAGAGGATCTCTTCAGTTAAACCAAAATTGAAGACATGTATTTTACCAGTGCGATCCCATGCATCTCCTAGAAAGCACCCTTTTTTTGGCAGACCAAGAAAAAGGGTCGTTGACGCTCGAATGGCAACCGCAGATGACTCTCCTGTATTCCCATTTACTCCAGAGGGGATATCGATGCTGAGGATGGGAATATTCGATGCATTAGCTTTTTTGATCCCCTCAGCAAATAAACCTTGTACTTCCCCTTTAAATCCAGTACCTAACACTCCATCAATAATGAGAGAGCCCCCTTCGAATGCCATCTCTTCTCCTCTCTGGATAAAAAAAATGGTCCCTCCTTTTTCCACAAAACGCTTCGCTTGCAATTGGCAAAGAGGCGAACACTCGCCTAAAGGAGCAAGCGCTAAGGCCAACACATTAATACCATACGAAAGAAGATAGCGCCCTGCGACGAAAGCATCTCCGGCGTTGTTTCCTTTGCCACAAAGAAGAAGCACTTTCGGTTTTGACGTTTGTGTGGAGAGGAGATTTCTGGCTAAAAGAGCAACGCCTTCCCCGGCTCGTTCCATGAATTCTTCTTCTTTTGCTCCTCGGAAATAGGCAATTTTCTCAATCCTTGCCATCTCATCTGCTTTTACTACTTTCATCAGTACCTTATTGTTTCTTCATTTATGCACTCTAGAGGAGGAAGGACAAAAAGAGTAGAGAGTTCGTCAAGAGAAGGGGCCGCCGGCTCGGCATCTAGAGAATAGGTAGTCGCTCCCTCTTTAAGAGGATACACTTTGACTACTTCACCGACGAAAAGCCCCTCAGGAAATACCCCGTCCATTCCCGTTGTAATGAGCAGGTCGCCCACTTTGAGAATAGGTTGCCTTAACTCCTTAGCTTCCCCCCTCTCATCGGAGAAATCGTAATTGAATCCCTTACCTTTTAAGATATTTCCCTTGCTTCGCCATAAAGGTTTACCTTCTCCTTCTACATATCCTTTGGCTAAATAGTGCGTCTCACCCACAGCCGGGAGAGAATCGCGCAATTTCTTCAACGTTTCCACCCACTCTTTTTCTGCGCCTGTAGCCTCTTCTTTTTTCCACGAAAAAGTGCGAAGCAAGGCATCGAGCCTTTCCCTAAGAAAAAGAGCTTGAATGCCCCCTCTCACCGCTCGCACCGAAGGTGTGAGCCCCGAGTCGGAAATAAGGCGGACACGAGATTGTTTTTTCCCTACATAATCAATGGCCCCCACTACTGCACGCCCAAGAATGACAGGACTATTCTTTCCGACGACATTTCTCTTTAAATGGGTATTGGTTTCACTCCCTATGTTGAGCCAAAGTGAACTGCGGTAGCTCGATGGATCGCGATGGATTACCTTCGCGGGAACCATCGAAACCAAAAGACC
>JBIOXR010000081.1:0-10689 GCA_044869735.1 Chlamydiales bacterium | reverse complement strand
GATATGGTGAAGAGATATTTAAAATTCCAAGAACTCCTGGCGACAGAAGGAATCAGCATTAAAGGGTTTGAGTCGATTAACCCCATGAACCTCATCCCTTTTTACGAATCGGAAGAGCTCCATGCGTACCAATGCTTTAACGCAGAATGGTACCCTCAGGACGAAATGGGAAATCTTTTTTTTGCTCAAAAAGAGAGTTCATTTTCCGAGGAAACCTGGAGCGGGCACCATGCCTTTCCTACGTTTTTAGACTGGTTTCTTTCCTATTTAGAAGAGCTGTAGCCATGCACTATCTAGTTGGACAACTATTTAAAGAACATGGCAAAGCATTAAGATTAGAGCTGATCGCCGGCAAAGAGGCCTTGTCGCGAAAAATTAAAGTTCCCGAAGCGCACCGTCCTGGACTTGCGTTGGCAGGATATGTGAAAGGACATGCTTTCAATCGCATCTTGATATTCGGAAGAGTGGAGATCGAATACCTGAGGGATTTAGAAGCTAACATACGGATCAAGCGCCTTGAATCGATTTTATCCGTGCATACTCCGGCTGTCATTGTGGCGCGGCGCTACTCTCCTCCCGAGGAACTCATCCGCGTCTGCAAGGAGCGGAAAATCCCTCTCTTTCGTTCATCGATAAAAACGATGAATCTCTTGAGCAAACTCACGATGTTATTGGCAGAGGAGTTTGCGCCTAGTCTATGTTTATCTGGATCTTTGGTAGAGGTCTTTGGCGTAGGCGTAATGATACAAGGAGAGTCGGCTGTCGGAAAAAGCGAGGCGGCTCTTGGGTTGATCGAAAGAGGACATCGGTTGATCTCCGACGACGTCGTTCGGGTGAAACGGAAAGAAAGTGATAGGCTAGAAGGCAGTGGTGTGGAGATCTCTCGCCACCATATGGAAATCCGTGGGATCGGCATAGTGAATGTTGCAAACTTATATGGTGCTGTGTGTGTGTGTGAAAAGAAAAGTCTTGATATTGTGGTGAAGTTAGAAGTGTGGGATGATAGTCATTTTTATGATCGTCTCGGTTTGGACGAAAAGACAATTGAAATTATAGGGGTAATGGTTCCATTTCTCATCCTACCAGTAAAACCGGGACGCGACGTAGTTCTACTTCTTGAAACCATCGCACTCAACCATCGATTGAAAAAAATGGGATTAAATTCTGCAGAGGAATTCAATAAAAAATTTCTTGCGGCTCTTTCACATAAATCGCAGGGCTTTAGAAAAAAAAGCCATAGCGGAACAGAGATTATTGGTGTCAGGAAATGAAGGATGAATGTGAAAAAGAGATGAGAATAAAACTCGAAAAAAAAGTGAGGGTTACTAACGACTTGGGTCTTCATACCCGCCCCGCTACTGTGATTGTCAAACTTCTCCAAGAGTGCAAGAGCGACGTGACCTTTACTCATAAATTAAAAACCGCGAATGCGAAAAGTATATTAAGCATTTTAATGCTCGCAGCACAAAAAAATGCCCTAATCACGATCACTGTCGAAGGAGAGGATGCCGAGAAAACAATGCATCGCCTCTTAGCAGCATTTGAAAATCAGTTTGAGGAATCGTGAACCAGGAGTCTTTCGCACAAGAAATTTTTCTCCGCGGATACCCCATCTGTCCAGGCGTCGCCATTGGGAAGCCCTTTTTCTTTGCCGCAAGCGAAGAGAAAATTCCCGAATTTTCCGTCTCTCGTGAAGAGATCGAAGGGGAAGTTGCGCGATATTACCGTGCTCTCAATGCCTCTCAAAATGATGTGGCAGCTCTTCAAAAAAGATTGCAACTCGAAGGAATTGAAGAGGCAGTTGCTATTTTGGGTTCACATCTTGAAATGATGAAAGATCCTCTTATCAATGAACAAATGGAAGAACAGATTCGTTTGAAAGGGAAAAATAGCGAATATGTTTTTAAATCGGTAATCCGAGAATATGAAAAAAATTTCAGCAAAATCACCGACCAGTTTTTCCAAGAACGGCTCAAAGATTTCAAAGACATCTCTCGACGGATTATCGACCACCTGCGACAGAGAAAACGAGCCACTCTTTCCGACCTAAATTCTCGGCTGATCGTATTTGCCCATGAGCTTTCACCTTCCGATACGGCAGAAGCAAAAACAGAGCACATTGAAGCTTTTGTCACCCGTAGCGGGGCCGAAACTTCCCATGTGGCTATCATGGCGCGCGCCAAAGACATCCCTTTTGTGTCCAACGTCCAATTCCCCGATTTCTCCATGGATAGTCACTCAGAAGTCATCGTGGATGGCATTTCGGGAGATGTTGTCTTAAACCCTTCAAATAAAACATTGAAGATTTACAGAGATAAGGAAAAGATTTATAGAGAAAAAATCAAAGTCAGAGTTGTGGAAGGGCGTCATTATGTGGACCATCAAGCAGAAACCATCGATGGTTATAAAGTGCGTCTCTCAGCGAATATCGAATACCAAGAACAGGCTAATATCAATGAATGGCCTTTGGTGATTGCCGAAAGGATCGGTTTGTTTCGCACCGAGTATCTCTTTTTAGCCAACGATGCATTCCCAACGGAAGAGGAACAATTCCAGTGCTATAAAAAATTGGTGGAAAACATCAGCGGCCAACCCACTGTGATCCGCACCTTTGATATTGGAGGCGATAAATTTGGCTATCACCACCCCAGCCGCTATGAGAAAAATCCCTATCTCGGTTGTCGGGCGATTCGACTCATGCTTAAAGAGCGACCGGTATTCAAAACACAATTGCGAGCTATTGTCCGAGCAAGTGCTTTTGGAGAAGTAAGTATTTTATTTCCCATGATTTCGGGACTCTCTGAACTATTGGCAGCAAAAGAGTTAGTCGAAGAGGCGAAGGACGAGTTAAAAAAGGAAGGAATTCCATTTTCCAGACAAATCCCGATTGGTTGCATGATAGAAGTCCCTTCTGCTGCCATGACGTGTGATGTTCTCCTCAAAGAGTGCGATTTCCTTTCGATTGGGACGAATGATCTCGTCCAATACTCTCTTGCCGTAGACCGAGGCAATCCTGCAATGAGCTATCTCTATTCACCGACACATCCTGGGATTATTCGATTGATCAAATTTGTAGTGCAAGAGGGGAATCGTTTTGAAAAACCGGTATCCGTCTGCGGCGAGATTGCCGCCGATCCCCGCTTTACTCCTTTGCTGCTCGGTTTAGGGGTACACGAACTGTCGGTCTCGACACCAGCACTTTCTATTATCAAAGAAGCTATTCGTTTGATGTCGATTGTCGAAGCTACTGACTTAGCCGAGGAATTATTAAATCTTTCAACGGCTGAAGAGGTGATGGCACGCCTTGTAGCGACACATGCACAAAGGGAAGAGAAATATCCAAGAAAAAATCAGAATAAAATCTCTTGATTTTCTTTTAACATTTAGTTAAAATTTTCCCATGACGACAAGCTCTTGCTCTTTGAATTGCACTCCCTGCATTCTGACAAAAAAAATTTTTTGTTCGAAGATTCCTCCTGTTTTGACGGCTCTCGTTGGCGTTATTCTTGTAGGGTTAGGTCCTCTTCTCTATTTCTATCCTGGATTAGGCGTAGTGGCCTTGGGTTCGTTTATTGGAGCGGGAGGGGGGACAATAGTTGCTGCCCTTGTGTGGATCGCATTGCAATGTAGTATCAAATGTTTGAAAGGGAAATCCTCAACTTCTTCTTCAACGGCTGAATTCTTTGACTTTTTCAAAACAAATGTACAACATCCTGGTAAGATTCAAGAGTATATTGATAATCACAATTCAATTGATCCAAACGATGCGAATGAGAACGGCGACACGGCTTTACACCACCTCTGCTCATTACAGGCGTATAGCGATCAGGAAAGAGAAAATCGTGTAGGGCTTATGGAAAGGCTCATTGCTCTAGGCGCTGACATTAATAAGCCAAACAATCTCGGTTATACCCCTTTGCATGTACTGGCCCAACGTCTCAATAGCGAATCACTTCTCGAAGTCCTCCTATCTAAAGAAGGTATAGAAATTGATAAGGCTATCCTAAACGATGATGAAAACGGACGGCTAGCGGGAGCGACGCCTCTCCATCTCGCGGCACATGCAGGCAATAATAAAGCGGTGGAGATTTTAATTGATCACGGAGCACACATAGATTTAACCTGCACGAATGGATACACGGCTCTTCACGTAGCTGCCGCAGCAGCCTCAAGAGTTGAGGGTCTTTTTACAGTTACCGATGAAGATCCCCATACAACCGGTCATGCGCAAGTGATTCGAGTACTTATAAATGGTTCCGCAGATAAAACGAGCCAAGATAAGTCTGGCCAAACGGCAGAAGAACTTGCCCCAGATTCTTTAAAGGATCTATTCTCTTAAAAAATCGAATAAAAATTTGACATTTTATTAGGCTACCTCCATTACTAGGTTGATGAAATACCGCATTGGAATTTCAGGCTCTTATGGAGGCAGAAACCTTGGCGATGAAGCGATTCTAGAGGGAATCCTGAAAGAATTGCGCGTCCACAAAGAGATTGAACCTGTCGTTTTCTCCTACAATCCTGCAGACACTGAAAAAAGGCACAAGGTCTATGCCATACCTACGCGAGAGCTCCATAAAGATCAGATGGTGGAAGAGTTAAAGAGGCTCGATCTTTTCATCTTAGGTGGTGGCGGCATCCTTTTTGAAGGCCAAGTGGAAAAATTCTTGCGCGATGCCATTTGGGCCAAGGAACTAGGCATTCCCGTTTTTGTCTATGCGATTAGTGTAGGCCCTTTAAAAACTCCAGAAACCAAAAAGGTCGTTGCCGAAGCTCTAAATCAGTTTGATTTCCTCTCGGTGAGAGAAAGCGAATCGAAGAGAACATTGCATGAAATCGGGGTGACCAAACCCATTGAAGTGACGGCTGATCCCGCTTTTTTAATTGAACCCCAGGAGTTTACGAGTGAAATGCTCCGTGCAGAAGGAGTGGACAAGCAGAAGCCTCTCTGTGGATTTTCTATTCGTGAACCTGGCCCTGCAGCTCCCGATTTGAATATCGATCATTACCACACCATGCTAGCGAACGCGGCCGATTTTATCGTTGAAAGATGCCAAGGAGAGGTCCATTTTATCCCTATGGAGCAGGATCGCGATCCACAACACTCTCATGCCATTATTTCTAAAATGTTAAATGCCAAATATGCAAAAGTGTTAAATGGAGATTATACACCTGGAGAAATCTTAGGTCTTATTGGCCATATGCATTTTGCTATTGGCATGCGTCTGCATTTCCTCATATTTGCCCTTCTGCAACACGTTCCTTTTATTCCACTGCCTTATGCAACGAAGGTGAGTGGACTTCTCGAAGACTTAGAAATGCCCATGCCTTCGATTGACGCATGGAATACAGGAAGATTATGCGCTGTTATTGACCGAGCATGGGATAATCGGGAATCGTTGAAAAAACAATTAGAAGAAAAGGAGCCTCTCATAAAAGAAAAAGCGAAGAAAACAAGTCAGCTTTTGTTCGATTTCTTAAAAAATATCACTCCAAAAGCTACATGCCCTCCTTAAGGCCACCCACCAAAACAGCAGCTATAGAGCTTCCACCTCGTTCTGCACAAATAGCCGCAGAGACCGATATTCTCGTTGTGGGAGGAGGTCCTGCAGGAATTGGAGCAGCCTTGGGAGCAGCAGCTACTGGAGCGGACGTTATTTTAGTCGAGAGATATGGCTTTTTAGGGGGAAATGCAACGGCAGCCCTCGTCATGCCGCTGATGTCGTTCTACACGCAAAAATTCCGGTTAGAGAAAGAGGGAGATACCTCTCTTCTTCCCACCGACCAAGGGCGAGGAGGAGAACCAGTAATAGCAGGGATACTAAAGGTATTTTTGGAGCGACTCGTCAAAGCGGGAGGAGCGATAGCCCCTACGCAAAAAACCGGCTATACTGTTCCCTTTGATCCCGAAATTTTTAAAATAACAGCTCTGGAACTTTTAGATGAAGCAGGCATCCACTTCCTCTTTCACGCATTTGCGTCGGATGTCATCATGAACGAGAGGCAGATTAGAGGAGTTGTATTTGAGACCAAATCGGGTCCCATTGTAATTAATGCCCGCGTGATTATCGATTGTTCTGGCGATGGAGATATAGGGGCTCGCGCGGGCGTGCCATTCGAAATCGGAAGAGAAGAAGATAGGTTAGTACAACCCATGTCGCTGATTTTCCGCATGGTTGAATTCGAAAGAGTCGGTTTTGAAAGTTATGTGAAAAAAAACCCGGATCAATGGCGGGGTGTCCACGGTCTTTGGGATTTGATACAAAAAGCAACGTTGAAAGGCGAGCTCCAACTGCCCCGCGAAGACATCCTTTTTTTTGGGACTCCCCACGAAAAGGAGGTAAGCATTAATTCGACGCGTCTGACTCGGGTATTGGGAACCGATGTTTGGGATCTCTCCTATGCTGAGTGGCAAAGCAGGCGTCAAATGAAACAGATTGTTACTTTCTTGCGCAAATACGTTCCCGGATTTGAAGCGTCCTACGCCGTTCAAAGCGGCGTTCAAGTGGGTGTGCGCGAAAGTAGGCGTATTCAAGGAGAATATCAACTTACTGCAGACGATATCTTAAATGCGAGAAAATTTCCCGATGCCATTGCACGGAGTACCTATCCCATCGATATTCATAATCCCGAGGGGAAAGGGACGGTGTTAAAAAGAATACCCGAGGGTGATTTTTACGATATTCCGCTCCGGTGTCTCCTACCTCAAAATATAGAAAATCTCGTCGTCGCAGGTAGATGTATTTCGGGAACCCATGAAGCCCATTCGTCATACCGCGTCATGCCGGTCTGCGTTGCTACTGGACAAGCTGCAGGGGTGTGCGCAGGTCTTGCCATCAAAGCCAAGTCCCCTCCCCAAAAAATCCCCTTTGAGGAGGTGCAACAAGAGTTAATCCGCCAAGGAGCTGATTTAACTAAAGGAAAGTCATTTTGAAAATAGAGAATCTAATCCAGGGAGCCCTGGCAATTTAGGGGTTTTTGATTCGATTTTCTCCAGGGCGTTATGATAAGCTGCTTGAATTAACTCAATGAGAGCTTCCACTTCTTCTTTATCTACGCATTCGGGATCTATCTTCAAAGAGGTCATCTTATGTTCCCCGTTGAGGGTAATAGTAACCATGCCTCCCCCCGCGCTCCCTTCACTGCTCGTTTGCTTCATTTCTTGACTAAATTTTTCAAATTGCTCCTGGAGCTGCCTAGCCTCTTTCTTTTTCTTTGCGAATCCGCTACCCATGCTACCTCTTGTTATTGGGTTGAACTTTTGCCGATCCTTCAAATGCATTAGCTGCAAAACGGATCAGCGTCTCTTCTCGCGCCTGTCTTTGAAGACGAGAGGCTTCGGTTTCTTGTGCCTCCTCTTTTTTCTCTATTTTTTCTGACGAAGAGAGGAGTCGATTCTCCAGGGCGGCTAATTTCTCTACTAGCGTTTCCGGAGAGATTTTTTTGGGGATGTGCACAATCTGCAAAAGAGCCATTTCAAGAATAAACCGCTGCGAAAGGGACGACTTTATTTTATTACTCCCTTCTGCAAGGAGAGTGAGAATTGCAAGCAGTTGCTCTTCTTTGTAGGCGGCTGCCGTCATTATATAGCGCTCTTTTAAAGAAGACGGTAGAAGAGGAGAGATTCCCATTTTCAAGCGGAGGAGAGTGCGGTAATGGGCAATCAATTCTTCAAAGAAATAGGAGAGGTTTTTGCCCGAAGCAAAAATAATATCTGCAAAGCCAACTGCTTTTTTATAATCGCTATTTTTCACTGCTTCGTCGAGAGTAAAGAACTCTTCGCGGGGCAAGAGAGATAGAGCTTGTTCGACCCCAGAAAGAGTGATGGTGGAATGGAAGGTAATGACTTGATCGAGGAGGAGTTCAGCATCGCGCAGGCTCCCTTCCGAAAAAGAGGCAATGAGTTGCAGAGCAGCGGGATCAGCCTCTATCTGCAGATGGCGGCAGATCTGTTGGAGTTTTTCGAAAATCCTCTCCTCGGAAATCCGATTTAACTGAAATCGCTGACACCGGCTTAAAATAGTCATCGGGAGCTTATGAGCTTCGGTAGTCGCCATGAAAAACTTTACTTTGGGTGGAGGCTCTTCGAGAGTTTTGAGAAGTGCATTAAAAGCTTCCTTAGTCAACATATGCACTTCATCTAAAATCAACACCTTATATTTTCCGACGCTGGGAGAGTAACCGACGCCTTCGTTAATTTGCCTGATGTCTTCGATGCCGCGATGAGAAGCTCCATCGATTTCGAGAACGTCAAGAGCGCTCCCGGAGGCAATCTCTTTGCATGCAGGGCAGGCATTGCAAGGTTCTCCTTCCGCAGTAAGAGCCTGACAATTGATGGCTTTGGCAAATAAACGAGCCAAAGTAGTCTTCCCCGTTCCGCGGCTGCCACAAAAGAGATAAGCATGAGCGATCCTGTTTTGGGCGACCGCATTCCGAATCGTAGTGACGACTGGCTCCTGGCCTATGACGTCGGCAAACCGTTGGGGGCGATATTTTCTAGATAATACTTGATATTCAGGCATGTCCTTTTCGATTTTAAGGCGTTTTGTTCTTTTTTGTACAATTGATTAAAATAGGGGGACTTTCTATCTTAGAAGAAAGATGCCATCGATGTTATTGTTGCCCATTGTTTAAAAAAAAAAACCATCTCCTCACTCTTCCATCTGCACAAAGTTATTTCGACCAAAATCCCATCCTTCGCGTGGCGATTGGGGTTTTCTTCTGGATAGCCCTATTTGCTTTTTTTTATCTCAAGCCCCATCAAGAAAATTTTGAAGGGGCGCGAGCCATAGGTTTCGCTCTCCTCTCCCTACTGTTTCTCTTTATTGGCGGCGTTTATCTTAGGGAACACCATCCCGATTTTGTCTCCTCAAATCGCAAGCTCTCTCTCTTTATCGTGATTGTTCTTCTCAGCCTTCTCCTTGCCAAATTCACAGAATATTTTCTTTATCCTTTTGAGGGAAAATCACTATGGCGTTACCCACTCTTCCTACCCTTTACTGCCATTTTAAGCTGTAGTCTACTCAATAGGCGTATCGCCATTTTTGCAGTTGTCTTTGTTGCCATTGCAGCAGCCATTGGCCTTTCTGTGCCCCCGCTCTCTTTTATTGTAATCAATATCTTAGTAGGTGCTGCTGCGGTGCTTTTCGCCCCTTCCGTGAGAAGGAGAAAAGATGTTTTTATCATTGCAGCCAGAGCCTTGATCACTGCTTTTTTCGCTCTCCTAGCGTTTGATCTTCTCGCTCCCTCGTTTTCTCCCCTCCTCTTCTTGAAGGATGTGGGTAATGCGATCATCTATCTCGTGTTGATGGCCATCCTGGCCATTGGGCTTCTCCCACTTTTCGAAACGACTTTTGGGATCATGACAGACATTACTCTGATGGAATTCATGGATCCCAATCAAGAGCTCTTGAGAAGATTGACACTTGAAGCTCCAGGCACTCATCAACACTCTATGATTGTAGGGACACTCTCAGAAGCTGCGGCTAATGCCATTGGTTCCAATGGACTTTTTTGCAGAGTTGCTAGCCTTTACCACGATGTAGGGAAGCTTACAAATCCCCAGTACTTTACCGAGAACCAGATCGATGGCGTCGACATGCATCAACTACTCACTCCTTTGGAATCGGCACAAGTAATTATCGCCCATGTAAGTGAAGGTGTAGCGATGGCACGCAAAGCGGGTCTACCTGAGCCCTTCATCGATATCATCAAAGAGCATCATGGAACGACCCTCGTCTACTATTTTTATCATAAGCAACTAGAAATAGAGGGGGGAAACAAAGAGTTAGTGAAAGAGAGCGATTTTCGCTATGGAGGTCCCACTCCGAGAAGTAAAGAGTCAACGCTAATCATGATTGCCGATACCCTAGAGGCAGCTTCTCGCTCTCTCGATGTCTTTAATGAAGAGAGTATCTCGGAACTCGTCCATGCCCTTATCGCTCAAAAGACAGCGGACGGCCAGTTCGATCGTTCCTTACTTACCCTGGAAGAAATTACCATTGCTAAAGAGGCGATGATCAAAGCTCTGTTTGTCGCCAGTCACCCCCGCGTGAAATATCCTCCTCATCATACCGGAGAAGAGGGATGAGTCCATTTTCACTCGCCCTGATCACAGGGGCAACCTCCGGCATCGGTCACTCTCTTGCCTCTCTTCTCGCTAAAAAAAGAATACCCCTTCTCCTCACAGGTAGAGATGGATCAAAGTTAGAGGAGTTGAAACGGTCGTTAGGGGAAAAAGTGTCCGTCGACATAGCTGTGGGGTCGTTAGAAGATCCTATCTTTTGTCGAAAGCTAGTAGAAATGATCGAAGCAAAACAACCCGATCTCATCATCAACAACGCTGGACTGGGTCTTTATGGAAGGGGTGCCGAGATTTCTTTGGAGAAGCAACTCTCCATAGTAAAAGTGAATGATGAAGCGCTTACCCATCTCACGTTGGCAGGCGCAAAAGCCCTTCAGACTCATAACAAAACGGGAGTGATAGTCAATATCGCCTCTTTTCTCGCTTTCACTTCATCTCCTGGGATGGCTGTCTATGGAGCATCAAAAGCCTATGTTTTGAATTTTTCAAAAGCTCTCGACTACGAACTGGCTCCCTTTGGCATCCGAGTTCTCGTGAGTTGTCCTGGGCAGGTTGCGACCGCATTTGTAGAAAGAGCGTCTGGAAGAAAAAATGCTCCTCGTATA
>JBIOXR010000080.1:0-5337 GCA_044869735.1 Chlamydiales bacterium | reverse complement strand
AATATTAGATTCTCGCGGTACCCCCACGTTGCAAGTCACCGTCACTACCGATAAAGGAGAACAGGGAGTGGCTTCTGTCCCTTCTGGAGCCTCCACAGGCGAGCACGAAGCTTTAGAATTGAGAGATAAAGGGAGCCGTTACTTCGGTAAGGGGGTGCAAAAATGTTGCCAACAGATCGGCGACCTGATTCTCCCCTCTCTAAAAGGGATCCCCATCACCCACCAAAAAGAGATAGATCAAATATTGATCGATCTCGATGGAACGCCTAATAAAGCCCATATAGGAGCTAATAGTCTCATGGGAGTCTCTCTCGCAGCAGCTAAAGCTGCTGCGCACCACCTACATCTCCCGCTTTACAAATATTTGGGTGGAGAAAAAGCGACTCTTCTTCCTTGTCCGATGATCAATATCCTCAACGGAGGAGCCCACGCCGATAATAATCTAGAATTTCAAGAATTCATGATACGCCCCATTGGAGCTCCCTCCTTTGCAGAAGCCCTTAGATATTCAGCCGAAATCTTCCACGCCCTTCGCGATATACTCAAAAAGCGAGGAGATACAACCCTCATTGGAGATGAGGGAGGTTTTGCTCCCCGTCTTGAGAGCAATGAAAAGGCTCTCGATCTGCTGCTCCTTGCTATAGAAAAAGCGGGGTATAAAGCCGGAAGCGAGATTTCACTTGCACTCGACTGTGCTGCGTCTCAAACCTATGATAAAAAACGGCGCCTCTATAGCGGAAGAACCATCGAAGAGCAAATCGACTACCTAGCAAAACTTACCCAACGTTACCCCATCGATTCCATTGAAGATGGCCTCGATGAGAATGATTGGGAAGGGTGGAAAAAGTTGACGCAGCGGTTAGGGGAAAAAATCCAACTCGTCGGCGACGATCTATTTGTCACCAACAGCTCTTTCCTTACAAAAGGGATTGAAGCTCACATCGCTAATGCCATTTTGATCAAAGTCAACCAAGTCGGCACTCTAAGCGAGACTCTAGATACCATAGCTCTTGCTAAACACCGTGGTTATGGCACCATCATCTCCCATCGTTCGGGCGAGACCGAGGACACCTCCATTGCAGACATTGCAGTAGGCACTACTGCTGGACAAATCAAAACAGGATCCCTTTGCCGCTCCGAACGAACGGCAAAATATAACCGCCTCCTCACCATCGAGGCCGAACTCGGCGGCAAGGCCCGCTACCATCCTTCTACTTTCTTTTAAGTACTTCCCAGCTTACAGGAGCTTCCAAATCCCAGACATGCCATTTTGAATTCGAATAAGTCGAAGAAATTTGGTAGTAAATTCCCCAATCATCAAAATCAAATTTCTTCGAATCAAAAGAGGATCCGTCTATTAAAAGAGATATACTGCCGCCTTTATAATCAATTAAATAGATTCTATGGTCACCATCTATGAGAAATAAATCGAACTTGCTTCGGTAAAATACCATTTCACAGCTAACTTTAAGCGGATAGGGGGTCTGGAAGCTGCTTTTATTCCCTGTCAGTGTATCCAAAATGACGACTTTCGGTTCTTGAGGATCACTTATACAAATAAAATACCGGTCCTCCATAAAAATAAAACCATCCATGCAAACGATCTGCTCTCTGCTTATAAAGGCGATAGGAGAAGAAGCGGGATGAGCATAGAAATATCTAACGGAATCAGGTTGATAGAATAAGAGACCATTGGCCGCGTAAGAATAATTTATTGTTCGGATTCGGAATTTCAGATAAATCTTTAAGATCGAAAATTTTAGTATGAAGCCCCGAACGGTTTTGAACAAATAATATTTCCTTAGATATCTGGACGAGTTGGCCAGGGAAAGAATCTAGATCACTCTTATTCTCATATATCGTAATAATCTCATCTTCTTTCCAATCCCATTTTTCAATTTTATTTAGCATGAAAATGTAAATGGCGTCATCTCGATGATCCAACTTTTCTATTTCGCGATCAGTTTCTCTTGTTTTCACTACTGATTTTTTCTCTAAATCTACGACTTTACATTGATTCCCCACACCGAGAACCAGATGCGATTCCCCTATACGCACGGTTACATAACAATGTTCATTGTTTGTTCTCTCCCATTCAAAGCTGAAATCGTCATCAGGTTTTCTAATATTGGTTATTCTAACAAATCTACCTCTCCAAAATATGAGATAATTACCTCTCATACGCGAAATAGAATACTGTTCGCCAAACTGAGCGGTAGATAGTGTAGCAGTAGGTGGCAACGGAGAACGGCTAAGATGGTATTGGCGATAGGATGGGCGAAGTATATGGTCTTTTAAAGCATTGTAAGCGGTTGCTTGGCCTGTGGGTTTCATCCCCTCATCGGAACATAATTTTTTCCACAAACTCTCATCACTCGCTAATTGCTTCCAACACCGGTTCACGGCTTGGCAACATGAAATATCTCTAACCGAAAGAAAACTAAGGATAAGTAACGTTATCTCCTCAGGAACTTCAAGCCTTGGCTCCTGCCCCCAAAAGCTCGTTATCTCAAAGCTGATTTTATCTACTGACATATTTTAATTATTGTAAGTTTAGAAGGGCCTCCCATACCCATGCCTTTGCTTCTTTAGGATCTCTTTCTATATTGCTGTAGTGATAAATTCCCCAATCATCGACTTCAAAGAACCCTTCTACTTCGCTTTCAATTAGAAGAGCTATCTTCCCTTTTCTGTAGTCGATGAAATAAAGTCTCTTCCCTTTATCAGCAGCCATAAACAACATCTGATCTCCGCAAAACGCCTTAGGGCTGCTACGGAAAAAAATAAAAGCGCAAAATTCACTTAGACGAGGTTTTTTTTTAGCTGGGGGTGGGGAGCAGGTCCTTTTTTCTGAAGGTACAAAACAGTTTTTTCTTTCATTTGTTTTTTTATCATGAATAACGACTTTGAGCCCTCCATGATCATTCAAATAGATAAAAAAACGATCTACCATAAACATGGTAGAAATGTAAAGTTTTGGGTAGTTTTGTGATCGTATTTCATTAAAAGATAGCCTATACACCTGACTTTGACTTGAATTAAGTTTTGTGTAGTAAGTTAAGTATTTATGTTCATTCCTGTATACAAATAGACCGTTTTGTACATAATGTAATCCCCTAGAGTTTTTATCAAGTTTTGCATAGCTTGTCTCCACATCAGGAGGTTTCGATAGGTTGTTGAGATCTATAGTTTTAACCATCTTCCCTTCGTATATTGTTACTATTCCATTTGTTAAAAAATTAACTCCTATTTCTGACTTACTTTCATAAATAATATCAGTTGCATCCCTTTTCCAACCCCACGCCACAATTTTATTCAATAAAGCAAGATAAATAACCTCTCGATCTTGCCACGCTGATTTTATGTCTTCTTCCCATTCACATTTAGCTACTACCTCTTTATCTTCTAGATCAACAACCTGGCATATCCTTTGTATAATAATAGCTATCTTCTTTTCGCCTAGCCGAAGAACTTTTGTAAATCCAATAAAGCCATTTAGATCATCATATGATATTTTGAATGCGTTCTCAGGATCGCGTGCATCTCTGATGAAAACAAATGTTGGAGAGAAATACCAAACTATATGATGGTAACCAGTTAATACTGTTCGAGGGCATATTCGACCTTTTCCGCTGCAAGAAACAGCATAGGTCGGTGGCCCGTCGAAATTATCCAGCGCTGCCAACCGCATCGTATGATTTTTAAGAGAATCATAGGGTGTCGATTCAGAAGAGGCTTGGATTCCCCGATCCTCGCAAAGCATTTTCCATAAATTTTCATCGGCAGCTAATCTTCTCCATGTGCGATTTACGACCGAGCAACTGCCTAAATCTTTTGGGGACAAATAGCTTAAAATCTTCCAATTAAGCTCTTCAGAAAGAAGGATATAAGGATCCATCTCATTTGTATACAGATTATTATATAATCGACTCGAATCTCTATTAAGAGGGTCCATAATTGATATTCTTAGAAGTTAAGATTGTGAAAATCAATTCATTATATTCTTTTTGTTTTTTTATAACCAATAAACAAATCGAAAATTCTAGTTATAAAAAGGGGGTATGCTAAAATAACCAAGGGGGGATGTATGCTGGAGAAAAGGAATACAATTGCTCACTTTGGGGAAGCTGCTAAAGGCGATTTCAGAACGGCGTATATATGTAATAATGTGGTGCAACTCTCGGAAACCTTTGGAGAGCCTCCCGCTCATAGTCAAGGGATTGTCTTGGCAGTGCAAAGCCTTCTTTTTCAACAAGAAGTGATATTTTTTAGAGTGCACGAAGAAGGATTTAGCTTACAAGACTATCTTCTAGGGCTGAAATTTTTAGAAAACAAGGAACTCTTTCCTTCTCTTTCAGCTATTTGTCTCCCCGGCGTTGGCAGTAGGGACATCTTAGATGCTACGACACCTCTTTGCCAAGAGAGGCGAAGTATCCTTCTCTTTACGAGTGCAGATCTCTACGATCTGCTCACCAATCAGTGAGCCGCTAAGGTATTAAAATAGTCGATGATTCCTTCAGCAGAAGCTTTCAATGCTTTCTTTCCCTTACTCCAATTGGCTGGGCAGACTTCGCCGTGTTTTTCAAAAAATAGAAGAGCATCGAGCATCCGAAGAGCCTCTTCGACAGAACGACCCAAGGGGAGGTCATTGACGACTTGGTGGCGCACGACACCCTCTTTGTCGATCAAAAATAATCCCCGGTAGGCGATCCCATCTTCCTCTTTTAAGACATCGTAAGCCTTGGCAACGGTCTTATTCATATCGGAGAGAAGGGGATAGGAAATGCCCTCTATCCCTCCTTTATTCCTGCTAGTAGATAGCCAGGCGAGGTGAGAATAGCAGCTATCAACGGAACATCCCAAGACCTGCGCTCCCCTTTTCTCAAAATCGGCGAGTCGGTCTTGAAAGGCATGGAGCTCGGTTGGACAAACAAAGGTGAAATCGAGGGGATAGAAGAAGAGAAGAACATATTTCCCCTGCAAAGAAGAAAGAGTAAAATTATTTTGAATTTTGGCATTAATTACCGCTTTCACGGCAAACTCTGGAGCTTTTTTTCCTACTAATACACACATATCCATCTCCTTAAATTGCGCACCGGAGAGGATTCGAACCTCTGACCCCCTGGTTCGTAGCCAGGTACTCTATCCAACTGAGCTACCAGTGCAATCAAATCAGCGGATTATACCTTTTTCCTTTGCTTTCCTTCAACTTTTCCATCGTGGTATAAAAAAAAGCATGAACATAGTCCTAATAGGAGCAGGGGATATAGGTATCCACCTTGCTACCGTCCTAGCGCAAATGGAATATGGGATTGTCCTCGTCGACACGAACCCATA
>JBIOXR010000079.1:0-4042 GCA_044869735.1 Chlamydiales bacterium | reverse complement strand
CTAAAAAATCGCCGGCTCCCACTCCTGCAAAAAAAACTGCAGCTAAAAAACCAGAAACGACAAAAAAATTAGATCTGGCGGCAAAACTCAAAGCCGACCTGGCGCAATTAGAAAAATCAACTCCAGTAAAAAGCCAACCTAGCCACCACCTCGCAATCGAAGCATTCGCTCCCGCGGATGAATCGGCTTACAAGAGCGATATCGCGATCTATATTAAACACTACTTGTCCCTTCCCGAACGGGGAACTGCCAAAGTAGCGATGACTCTCTCGCGCGAGGGAAGAGTCGAGCGCCTTTTGATTGAAAATTGCGACAGTGAAAAAAATAGAACTTTCATTGATCAGGAGCTGAAAAAACTCCTTTTTCCTCCCTTTGGGGCTTTCTTTAAGGGAGAAAAGAACCATATTTTCTACGTCGTTTTAAATTCTCATTGAATTTTCATTTTCAATTTGTTATCCATCAAAGGCATGCAGTGGTTTATTCTAAGCATTTTCCTCCTACTTGCCCCCTCTTTTCTAAAAGCAGAAGAGGAGATCTACGTGCATCTGACAGCGCAAAGTAAGCTCTCTCCTCTCTATGTCCATCTTTTTTCTATCTCGGGAGGAACTTTAAGTGAAAATTATGCAAACCAATTGAAAAAGATTCTCGAGACTGATCTCACTTACAATGGCAAAGCCTCTCTCTACAGAGCTCATGAACGGTGCCAAGGACAAATCAAAAAAGAGAAGGCATGGAAGCAGTTCGAAAAAAATGGATGGGCAGGGTTGGGGATAGATCATATCATCAAAATGAAAATCGAAGGATTGAATTGCCATCTAGCAGCTTTCTCGGTAAAAGAGAACAAAATCCGAGGAGCAGAAGCTACTCTGACAGGGAATCTCAACAAAGATAGACAAAAAATCCATGCCCTCGCCGATACGCTCACAGAAAACCTTTTTCATTGTCGAGGAGTCGCAGCCTCTCGCCTTCTCTACACGGTAAAGACAAAAAAGGCGGGAGAAACTTCAGATAAATGGATCTCTGAAATTTGGGAAGCCGACTGCGATGGTTGCAACGCCCATCAAGTTTCGAATGAAAAATCGTTAGCTCTCACTCCCATCTATCTTCCCTCCCCTACGCAAAAAAAAGCCGCTGAGCTTCTCTATGTCTCCTACAAAAATGGGCAACCAAAACTTTACAGAGCGCCTTTACAGGGGGGCAATTCTAAACGAGTCGCACTCACAGCGGGCAATCAGTTCACGCCGGCTATTTCCCCTCAAGGAGATCTTCTTGCTTTCATTTGCGACGCTTTGGGGAATCCCGATTTATTCATCCAACGCTTTCATCCCGAAAAAGGGGTGTATGGTAAACCGATTAGGTTATTCACTTCTCCTTTAGGAGCACAAGGTTCGCCTACATTTAGCGCCGATGGAAAGAAAATTGCCTTTGTTTCAAATAAAGACGGCTCTCCTCGCATTTATGTAATCTCTTGTTCAGGAGAAAAAAAAGCACCCCTTCTCATTTCTAAGCAGAATAGAGAAAACACCAGTCCCTCTTGGTCTCCGGATGGGAAAAAACTCGCTTATAGCGCGTTAACCGCAGGTGTGCGTCAAATATGGGTCTACGATTTTGAAACGAAAAAGGAAGAACAGCTCACAGAAGGAGCTACGCATAAGGAAAATCCTAGCTGGGCACCTAATAGTTTTCATCTTGCCTTCAACACAGCAACAGAAACAGGTGCAGAGCTTTACATTGTCAATCTCAACCAAAAAGAAATCCGTAAGATCACCTCGGGTGCTGGTGAAAAACGGTTCCCTTGCTGGCTACCCTAAATTCCCCTTGAAGAGTTTCAAAACAAGTGTCTATACTCCCTATAAATTGATGGAGGTATTGTATGAGGACAACGAGGGTTTTATTCCTATCATTAATGGCTTTTTCTGTTGTGGGCTGTGCTCGTAACACAAGAGATATGTGGGAAGATACAAAAACATGCGGAAGATACGTTGGAAAAGGCGTTCGCTCTTTGATGGGAAGACATTATGACACCTCCGATTCTCCTTACCTTTATGATTTAGGCGACTCAGAGAGTTTTATTGCCTTCAAAGAGGATAATAGTTTTGAAACTGGCATGACCGATTTTGGATCAGGCTCTATCGATGAACAAGCCTTAATGGCACCCTCTCCTGGCGACCCTGGACAAGCCATTCCAGGGATTGAAGGCTTTAAAGATGCCGCGGGCGAACTCGCTTCGATCTTTACCCCCATCTATTTCGATACCGATAAACACGATGTAAACGGAGCACAAAATCTCGAAGTGATCCAGGCAATCGCCAAATATCTTCTTGCCCATCCCAAAACCTATGTATTTATCGAAGGGCATGCCGACGAAAGGGGGGCAGCCGCTTACAATCTAGCCCTGGGGTCCCGAAGAGCCAATTCTGTGAAGAGCTTCCTCCTTCAAAATGGAGTAACGCCAAAGCAGATCTACACTGTTTCGTATGGGAAAGAGCGTCCTATAGTCTCTGGTCATGATGAAGCGACATGGAGAAAAAATAGAAGGTCCCAATTCAAACTCTTCTCCCATGAATAGTCTCTTCTGCGCCCTAGTCTTTCTTGGAACCCTAGCCTCCCCCAAAGGAGGAGTTCTCGATAAGGGTAGGGCCGCAATAGCCTACCAAGAAATGAAGGCCACCATAGATGACTTAACTTATGAGCTCAACCGATACAAGGTTGAGCTCGAAATTTTACAAGAAAAAATCGCCAGCCTCGAAGGAGCCCATAGCGGGGGTACCTCCTCCACTTTTCCCCCTGAAAAGATGGCCTCTCTTGAAAAACGTCTGGCCCGTCTCGAGGAGAAAGAAGAGGCCATCATTACAGATCTAAAAACGATCTCCCGCTCAATAAAAGAGACTGAAAAAATGGTCTCAGAGGTCTCCTCTCTAAAAAGCTCCCTCCGATCGACCATTGCCCTCCTCGAAGGCAAAAGCGAGTCGGGAGAGGAGTATATCGTCAAAAAAGGCGATTCGCTCGATCGGATTGCTGCGCACTATAAAACCACTATTCAAGCTCTAAAAGAAAAGAATCAGATTAAAGGGGTTACCATATTTCCCGGTCAAAAATTAATTATTCCTTAATAATCTCTACTAAATAATACCTTAACACTTCTGTGTTATAATAATTTCTATAATATTAGAATTAAGGTATTTAAAATGCAAATTACAGAAATTTTAAAAACAGTTGTACAGCAGTTATTTTCCCCAAAAAACTTGCCGCGCAACGCCCTCATTACTTTAATAGCCCTAGGGGCCCTCGCTCTTCTTGTAGGGGTTCTTTATAACCAAGGACTTCTCCAAGCCGGAATCAACCATTTAGGGATTGGTACGGTAAACACCCATGCCAACCTCTTTGCCACTATCGGAATGGGCGCTGGCGGTCTTAGTTTAATCGGGATCGGTACGGGTGGATTAATCGGGAGAAAAGTATATCACTACTTACATGGAAACAAACCAAAATCTGAGGTTACTAGTTTTCCAGATGCTTATGAAGAAGATACTGAAAATAGCGCAGAAGAAGCTGAGACAAGTGCGCCTTTCAAATTCCCGGGGGAATAATCATAATTTAAAAAAAGGAAGGATCTAATCATGCAAATAATAAAAATATTAAAAGCCGTAGCGGGGCAGTTATTTTCTCCTCGGCATTTACCGCGCAACTTAATGATTACTCTTCTCGTTGCAGGTATTCTCGCAGGAGTAGTGGCCGTCCTCTATAATCAAGGGTTACTCCAACAAGGCTTGAATCATCTTGGAGCTTCTGTCTCCACAAGCCCCAACCTCATTGCTACCTTAGGCATTGGTGGCGGCGGTGCTGCTTCTGTAGGAGTAGGACTACTCGGTTCCGCAGGACTTGCTATAAAACACATAGTTGACAAAATGCGCCAGCATCATGAAAAGATAGTGGTCGAAGGTCAACCCTTTTCTGATGATGATGAAGAGGACTGGGAAAGAACAATGGTCACTGATATAACGAATGACGGATATGACTCTAACTCAGATTAACTAATATT
>JBIOXR010000078.1:0-23565 GCA_044869735.1 Chlamydiales bacterium | reverse complement strand
GCCAGGTAAATCCTGTTGGCGTCTTTTTTCTTCACGTTGAAGCGGTTTTTGTTTTTTATTTGGGGCCATGGTTAATGCTCCTCAGTTTTAGGTTTAACTAAAACAACTTGCTTATTCACGCAAGTGTTCTCTTAATCCTCACCCTAAAACAAGAATTGAAATTATTCAAATAAATATTTTTTTACTATTTACTCTTTTGGGAAGTTAGTGCAGGGATCGCTTTTTTATCGTATACTACTTCGCCATGGAGCCTTTTCGATTCGCTAATCTTTCTGACCTGCATTTTGCCCATGGGACATGGAATCCCTCCCAATTTTTCTCAAAGAGATGGCTAGCGAATATCAAGTATATCTTATATAAAAAGAAGACCTTCCAAACAGATCCCCTATGGAAAATCCCAGAGTTATTGAAATCTTGCAATTTAGATGCTGTCATCATCACAGGCGATTTAACGACCACCTCTTTGGAAAAGGAGTTTGAAAAGGCGCAAAATTTTGTGAACACACTGCGAAACAAAGGGTTGCCTGTTTTTCTCCTCCCTGGAAATCACGATGTTTATACCAAAGGTGCTGAGAAGAAAAAAACTTTCTACAACTACTTTCCCTCATCTTTAAAGCATAACCGTGTTGAGCTTATTCCCTTGGGAAAAAACTGGTGGTGGATCGCCATTGACGGAGCCGTTGCCACCTCTGTTTTTTTCTCCCATGGCTATTTTTCCAAGGAAATGGAGGAGAACGTCTTATCGGCGCTAAAAAAAATCCCTCCCGACGATCACGCGATCATGGCAAATCACTTTCCTCTTTTTGGCACGGGTAATTTCCGCCACGATCTCAAAGGAAAAGAACAACTACAAAAAATCTTAAGAAAACATCCTCAGGTAAAACTCTACCTCCATGGGCATGACCACATCTATTCCACCATCGACCGCAGGGAAGAGGGATATCCTCTCGTCCACAACCCTGGAAGCTGTACCGATGCCAAAGAGAAGAGTTTTTCACTTCTTGAACTGCGGGGACACCACGAAGTGACGATCGAAAAAGTACAGTGGAATGGAAGTCAATGGGAACAACAGAAAAATCCCCTCACTCACTCCTTGCTCAAACACTAAAGTGAGATGAGAAGTCTTTTTTCTGTTATTTTTTCTATTCTCCTAACTTCTACAGGATATACTCTTTCCGCTTCTCCCATTGAGTTAAAATATCTCAAAATCGGGACTGAATGGGGTGGGGGATATCGCCTCCATAAAAACTATCATGGAATGGATCTTTCTCTAAATTACGCTAAGTTGGGTGGAGAAACTTGGGCTGGGGGAAAAGCCCTCTATCTCTTTTATCCCTTTTATCATTCACAACATCCTTTTTATCTAGGAGTAGGGTCTGGCCTTGTCCATGGTAGGATGGATATCGAGGGAAGCGTACCCCCTCAATGGAATAATGGCCGTGGATATAGTGAAATCCATAAAAGTAAGACTTACCCTACACTCGAAGCTTTTATCGGCTACGAGTTCTTCCTTCAGAAGAGAATAAAATTATTTACCCAGGCAGAACTCTCCGTACCCCTCAAGAGTCAATTTTTCCCCCTATTTGTTAAAGGCCCAGGAGAGAGCTGGAGGCCGGGAGTATCTTTAGGTATTGGTTTTTAATAGATTTTCTTTTTTATAATCCTTTATAATAGTTTCATGATTAATGCTATTTCTAATAATTTTTCCAATAATCTACCTTTAATTAAGAACACATGTAAAAAAGTATTTTTAATTGCTCTTTGGATTATTCCCCTAAGCGGGGCTGCAATTGCCATTGTGGGGATTGTAGGCTATTTGCCACCTCTAGCCGCATGGATAGGTGGCGGAGTCGCTGGTGTATCCATTCCTTTCATCATTATTTTAACTCTTTATGTGCTTCGCTCCAAACCCAAAACGAAAGAGAGTGAAGAGAGTGTCGAGGATCCTCCAATTAATAAACGAGTCCGACAAGAGAAGATAGAGGCCTCTTCCGAAGAAACCGATGCTACAGAGGAGACTACTGAATCCTCCTCCTCTGAAGAAAGCAGTGACGAAGAAAAAAAAGTTAGAAGGCGACAAATCCAAGAGGAGACTCCTGACGTCCCCGAGGAAAACGCCGATCTCCCTGAGGAGAACACCGCCGACCCGGAAATGCCTGTAGAGCCTCCGCAGGCTAACAACTGGCTAGTGATCAAAACAACCAGAGAATCTTCTTATCAAAGGATAAGGGATCTGGTGGAAGCGGGAAAAATGGAAGAAGCTTGGCAGCTTTATCATAGTACTTGCGATCACGAAAAATACGGTTGGACAAGCCCTCTTAAAACTCTTGATCAATGGCTCTATTTGCCTCCCGAGAAACTGATCGAAACCATGTTGAAAAAATGGCTGTCTGAAGAAAAAGATATTCTGAGTATGGTCACTGCCGATTTTATTCGTGATTGTGCAACCAAGTATCCTACTATTCGCAATATGTGCTTAGAGAATGAAGAACTTTTTGTTTGCTTTATGGCATATCCAGAGTATGTTGTGGATATCGTTGGTGCCGATCTTTCATTTGGAGAACAAGTGATGATCTCAAGTAAAGGGGTAAAAATTACAAGCGATGTGTATCGTTTTGACATTTTCCGACTCTCTTATAAGAATTTAATCTCTTTAATAGAAGAAAGACCATTAACGAAAAAAGAATTTAAGTTTTTATACAAATATCTGATTAGTTATCGAATCGTAATTTCTGAAAAAGATTACAAGCGTATCCAAAAAATCACCAGGGCTATTTCGAGACAACGAGATTTGCATGAAGAATCGTCTAAAGAATATCAACGGTGCAACTTACAGATCATTTGGATGAATATTGTAGAAGGAAAGTTATCCTTACAGGGAATCTATAACAATCAGAAAAAGGCAACTCGTTTTATACCAATTGCATGTGATCTGACCAATCGCAAGTTTGTTTTGGAGTGGATTGAAGAAATCGCGCGTAAAGTAGCCCTGGCCACAGATAAAGAAACTGTACGTAAAGGATTTATTTATCTTTCATTATTTCGAGAGGGCGACCCTCATTACGACGATGCACAGATGATGCTAGGAAATATCATGATGGACGTGGATAATTTTTCTGAAGCAGCGGCCTACTATCTTGGAGTAGCTGAAAGGAAAAATGAGTACTCCGCAGAGGCTTTACAGCTGGCAGCGGCGTGCTTATTGGCGGCCAAGAAAGAGAACGACGATTGGGTATTCATTCTAAGAGAAGAGATGGAATCTCTATTGGAAAATGAAGAAGAAGAAGTACGTCCTCTCAATATTCAAGAAAGCAGCTCATTCACCTTAGAGCTACTCAAAAAGACTATTCAAGATCTTCAGAAGAAAAAGGAATCTTAGAGGGGCTCTTATTCAAGATCAGGGTTTCTTCGGCGAGATGATCGAGGGCCTCTTTTAAATCTTTCTTTTTCTTTTTTTCTTCGGGAGGCAGAGCGCGAATTTTCTTAAGCCAAGCCTTCATTTTTTCTTTCTCATCCATTAGACCTCTTTTATCCTCCTTTTTTCAACCATTGGCGGTGCCGCTCTATTATCTCCTCAAGTCGAAGCTCTTTAGGAGATGAATAGATGAGGTGGGCACCCCCTAAACTTTTTTTAGGGTGCGTCGTTTCAATAGCTACGACAAAAGAACCCGCTGCCAGTCCTGCAACAATGCCCGAAGGGGCATCTTCAAATACGACGCACTCTTTGGGGGAGAGCTTCAATCTCTTTGCCGCAGCAAGAAAGACATCGGGAGCAGGTTTGCCATGCTCCACTTCTTCTGCTGAAATAAACTGGTCAAAGTAGTCGCCCAAGACAGTTGAGGAGAGATACATTTTTAAATTCTCTACAGGTGTCGACGAGGCGATGATCCGAGGAATGTGGGCTCGTTTAACTTGTTCTAAAAACTGCTCCATCCCTGGAAGGAGCTCGACAGTGCCTTGGGCGATTTTTCTAAAGAGCTCTTCTTTTCGATCGGCCCATTTCTCCCTTTGATGAGGCAAGCTTTTGGGTAAGCTCTCTTTGAGAATGAGGTCATTTCTTTTCCCAAAGCCTTGGACAAAGGAGGCGTGGTCGATGAAAAATGAAGGATCCTCTTGCATGAGAAGCTCCCACGATTTCCAATGGAGAGCGCTGCTGTCGATCAATACCCCATCATTGTCAAATAAAAATCCGATCATTGGCTTTCCCAACTAAAAGGAACTACTTGATCAATGGTCTCGGCCCTACAATGGAGCATGAGAAGGCGATCAAAGCCAACTGCCACGCCACAGCAATCGGGTAATCCCCTTTTGAGGGCCTCTAAAAAATGGGGATCTGCGGGGAGGGTTTTTTTCAAAAGAGCTTTTCTCTCTTCATTGGCCTCTTCAAAGCGTTTTTCTTGCTCTTCTGCATTTGCCAGTTCATGGTAGCCATTGGCAAGTTCAAAAGAGTTGAAATAGAGTTCAAAACGGTGAGCTGTTTTGCCATCGGAAGTGAGTCGGGCCAGTGCTGCTTGTTCTTTAGGGTAATTGGTGATAACTGTGAATTGTCCTTTGCCTAAGAAAGGTTCAATCGCTGTTCCCCAAACGAGATTAAGAAGAGCTTCTCTACCCCCTCTTAATTGCTCACTTGAAGGAGAGATTCCTTTTTCTCGCAGAACCTGTAAAAACAGTTGATCCGGATCATCATAGGGATTTACTCCCACATAGCGCAGAAAAGCTTCCTCATAGGTGAGTTTCTCAACTTTTTGGTCTTTAATAAATAGAGAAGCTAAGGCCACCGTTTCTTCGATGAGTTGATCGAGAGAAAAACCTATGCGGTACCACTCGATCATCATAAACTCGGGAAGGTGTCTCCACCCCTTCTCTCCTTCTCGAAACACATGGGAAAGTTGGTAGATATCCCCTACTCCCTCTGCCAAAAGGCGTTTCATTCCATATTCGGGAGAGGTGTGCAAAAAACGCCTCTCGCCGTCTGTGTGTGCTTCAATGAGGTCGATATAGGCATCGATAGCAGCATAGCGCGAAAGGATGGGACAGTCGACTTCCATCACTTTTCGATGAGCAAAAAAAGAGCGCACTTCTGCCAACATCTTTGCCCGTTGTTGGAGCAATGAAATCTTATTCGCTAGCTCTTGAGACATACTCGCCCGTACGCGTATCGACTTTCACTTTTTCCCCTTGATCGACAAAGATGGGGATCTGGATTTTAGCTCCTGTGCTTGTGACCGCTGGTTTTAAGACCCTGCCCGACGTATCCCCTCTTATTCCAGGCGCTGTTTCGACAATCTCTAACTCCATAAAAGTAGGAGGTTCCACGGTAACGGGCGCTCCCTTGTAAAAGACAATACTATAAAGCTGATCTTCCATCAGCCAATCGACAGTACTGCCGAGCTTGTCAAAGGGGATGGCAATTTGTTCAAAAGTCACGTCATCCATAAAGGTGACGCCTTCGGTATCGCGGTAAAGGAGGCGCATTTTCATTTCATTGACGTCGGCAAGTTCGGCCGTTTCGCCCGATTTAAATGTGCGATCTACCACTTTGCCGCTAATTAAGTGTTTAAGTCTGACTCTATTGAAAGCCTGCCCTTTGCCAGGTTTGACAAACTCATTAGTGACAATTAGATAAGGTTGACCATCGATTTCAAGTTTGAGACCTGCTTTAAATGAATTTGTTGAAATAGCTACCATAAAAATTCTCGTTTTACTATGAAAGGGCTCAATAATGATAATCTTAAACTGGCTGTAAAGTAAAGAAAGATATCAGAGGGTCATGTGGAGAAATATTTATAAAGATTTCCCGCAAGATGGGGTCTGGCATAGAGAACGCGTCGAGAGCGGCAGAGCCCTTTACAGTGGTGAAATGCAAAAGACTCCTCGCTGCGAGAAAGAGAGTCCTATGAAACCAGGATGGTTGCGGTCGATCGTTATTAAAAGGACAAAGCCCTAGTCATGGCAGAATTTTTAGAAAGAGATCCACACGAAGCCACCATAGCCAAGGATACCTTAGAGAGGTATTCTGGATCGGATATCGATAATTTCTGTCCCTATATTTTACTAACTAACTTCTCTCGCTATATTCGCACTTTCGCCGACATTTTCCAGGTACCACTTATCGAGGGTTCGATGTTTAGTTCGGCCCACGTGCCAGAACTCGAAATCAGTATCGTCGATTTCAAATTAGGCAGTGCTGCCGCAGCCCTTACCGTCGATCTTCTCTCTTTCCTCCCTAAGGCCAAAGCAGCTCTCATGTTAGGGATGTGCGGAGGATTGCGCAAACACTACTACATTGGCGACTATTTTATTCCAGTAGCAAGTATCCGTGGAGAAGGGACGAGCGATTTCTATTTTCCTCCGGAAGTACCCGCCTTGGCAAATTTCTTAATTCAAAAAGCCATAACTGAAATCCTCGATGTAGAAAAAGCTCCTTACCACATTGGGATTACTCATACGACTAATATCCGATTTTGGGAATTCAACGAAGTGTTCATTGGAAAGCTCAAAGATACAAAAGCACAAGCGATTGAACTCGAATGTGCTACCTTGTTTGCTGCAAGCTACCGAAGAAAACTCCCCCTTGGCGCTCTACTTCTTGTTTCAGATCTTCCATTGACGCGAGAAGGAATCAAAACAAAAAAAAGTTCTCAATTCATCTTCGATACTTATACCATCGATCACCTCAACAAGGGAGTGAAAGCGATCGAGAGGATCAAAGAGATGTTTAAACTAAAAGCAAAAGGGGCTTTTAGAGGGAAATCTGCGGCAACAGATGTTTAAATTCAAATTGACGCCACAGTTGCAAATCGGATAGGTAATGTTGCGAAAACCGATCTTCCGAGGGACCGCCAGCAAGGACAGTGTAGGCACTTTCCGTTTGCACATCCGCGACAAATCTCCACGTTACCCCAGTGGCAATCTCTCTTTTTTTGAGATAGAAGAATTGCCCTTGAGCAATCGTTGCTCGGCTTCCTTCAAGAGGGAGCGGGCCATAATCGAAACCGCACCATTGAGGCAGTTTCCGACCGAGTAGGAGATGTTCGAAATAAATTTGTCTCTTTTTTCCATAAGTAACTGTCTGTTTTGCAGAAACATTTAAAACATTTTCAGCCACTCTTTTAAATACCCCTTGGCGCCCTTCAGAGCCAAACCAAAGAGATTCATCTCCTTGAAGAAGTTGCGCATCGAAATTTCCGTATTGAAATACAACCAGGAGCTTCGATTCCACAATCTCATTCCATGATTTTTCACCCAACATTCCTTTTCCAAAAACCTCTTTCAAGAGGGCGGAATAAAAATTCTCAAAGAGAGGAGCCCCCACCGACTCTTTATTATACTTTTTATCCCAACTAGCGAGTTGTCGTCCCGCTTTTGTCGAAGGTAATAGAGGAGCGAGCACCTCTAAAAAACGCTCCGCCTGGAGAGAGTAAAGGTCGCATTGGATCGTTTGCATCTCCTCAAGAGAAAAAGTCGGCTTGCTTTTAAGCAATTGGTGAATGCGATCAAACCGATAAGGGGCAATGGGAAGGTTGAGAAGAAAAGGGCCCCTCTTATGTTTTTCAATATCATTGTTGGCAGTTGCAATGAATCCCTCGGGTGGATTCAAAGAAGAGAAGAGATCGCTTCCGTCTCCCCACTTTTCATCTCCTCCTTTTTTTTCCCAAGCGGGGAGAGGATAGAGGCCTGAAGCGGCTCGCTTCGGATACCTTCCCGCTTGTTGGTAACCGATATTGCCATTCTTATCGGCGATCAACCAATTGCTCGAGAGGGGAACTTGCGAAAGGAGATGCTGCGCCCCCTTCACTTCTTTTACTTTCCACAAGTCGATTAAAGCATTCAAAGCCGAACTTGCGGCTCCTTTTCTATTGACCCAATTGAGACAAAAGTAGTGGCCGTCGTAGATCTCTTCCTCTTCGGGGTTCTTTTCGATAATTCCGAGATCGGTCTCATAAAAAGTGAGAATTTTTTCCCCTTTTTCTTTTCTCTTTAAGACTTCCGTCCGTTTGACTAAGGGTAAAAACCCCTCTTTTCTCTCAAACGAATTTCCTTCAATCCTCTCAATAAAAAAATCGATTTGATCGATAAATCCATAGGTAAAACCTGCTGCAATCTCACGTGTTCTTCCCATGAGGAGAACGGGAATACCTGGAGTTGTGACGCCCATTTGGAAGTCGTTTCCAGAAGAAACGATGATCTCATACCAGATGGAGGGAAGCCTATTGAGATGAAGATGGGGATCAAAGCAGATGAAAGGACCACCTTTATCTGTTTTACTCGAAGAGAGCACCCAATTATTGCTAGATAAAGCAAAAGGAGAGAAAAATTTGTTCCCAGAAGCAAGATAAGATGGATAGAGAGTGGCTAATTTTATTTCCCCTACACTTTTTTCATCCAAACTATCGAGATGAGGGGAAAAAAGAGCCTTTAGTTTTTTCAAGTCGACGCCATCTTGGATGGCTTGTATGATAAATCGTTCCGTATGCTCTTGAATTTCGGCCAGTCCAATGTACATATGCAGCTTCATCAGTGCAAGCACATCGGCTATTTTCCATGGGGAGAACTTCAAACCAAGAAATCTCCCCGACCAAGGAAAACGTTTATATTTAATATACTCGTTTATGCCTAAACAGTATCTATCGAGATACGATTTCGATGTTGCCGAGAGTCTGTCTACTTCCTCCTCGGCATTGCGATAAATCCCCATTTTGAGAATAAGAGCGTCGTAGGCATTGCCCTCCTCTGTGTCGGCGAGCGATTCGGAAATTCTACCTTGAGTGACAATGCGGGAAATAGCCATTTGGAAGAGACGATCGCGTGCGTGGGCAAACCCGCAAGCCACGGGAGCTGCCTCCTCGTCGGCGCGGATCTCCATTACCCCTCCTTCGGCACGCCTCCATTCGAACGAAAAGTCCCCAACATGAATTGTTTTAAAATCAGAGCCTATTTTCAGGAGAGTACCCTTTCTAAAATTGCATCGACTTGAAATCCAAAAGCCTCGGCCAACACAGGCGCGGGAGCTGAGGCGCCAAAGCCATCCATAGCAATGGAAATACCATGGGAGCCAATGTATTTATGCCATCCTTGGTCGACTCCTGCTTCGATACTTACTCTCTTCCCTAAATCGCCTCCGATGATTTGTTCGCGGTATTCCTGCCCTTGGGCATCAAATAGTTCAAAGCAAGGAACTGAAATCACTCTTACTTCTTTTCCCCGTTTTTCCAACTCCTGCGCGACATTGAGGGCCAAAGAGACCTCTGAACCTGTGGCAAAAAGGGTGTAATCGGGCTTGTTCTTCTCTTTTTTGATAATGTAAGCCCCTCGACCGACACCTTCACTATAAGAGACTTTCGTCTCTTCTAAGGTAGGTAGGGATTGTCTGGTTAAAAGTAGTGCTGTAGGGCCTTTCTTGTGGTTCAAAGCTGCCATCCAGGCCATTTTCACTTCATTGCTATCTGCTGGGCGAATGACGTAGAGATTGGGCATCGCACGCAAAGCTGCATAGTGCTCAATGGGCTGATGGGTAGGTCCATCTTCCCCTAGAAAAATCGAATCGTGGGTAAATTGATAGATGATTTGTAACTTCGAGAGAGCCGCTAACCGAATTGAATTGCGCATGTAATCGGAAAAAGTAAGAAAAGTCCCCACTAACGGGAGGATCATTTGCGTGAGGGCAAGGCCAGTGGCTATTGTTCCCATAGCAAACTCGCGGACTCCAAACTTGATATTTCTTCCCGCAAAGTTGCCGGGCTTGAGGATGGGGTATTTCTCCATCATCGTCATATCAGAACCCGATAAATCGGCCGACCCTCCAATGAGTCCAGGAAGAAGAGGGGCAAGAGCGTTTAATACCATCTGAGAGGCCTTTCTGCCTGCGACCGATCCTTTAATTTCAATCTCGCTGAGGATCTTTTCGAGATCATCGGGCAGTTTTTTCTGCTTCATTTGTTCAAACTCTTTGGCCAAAGTGGGATTAGATTTTGACCAGCGGCGGTAGGTCTCGTTCCACTCCTCTTCCATTTGCTTCTCTTTTTTTAACTTCTCCTCGAAAAAGGTCTGCACTGCTTTGGGGATATAAAATTCTTCTTGTGGAAGCCCCAATGCCTCTTTAGCAGCGGCAACTTCTTCAGTTCCTAAGGGAGCACCATGCGCTTTATGGGTTCCTGCTTTGGTGGGAGCTCCTTTTGCAATGATGGTATGGGCTAAAATGAATGCCGGTTTCGTTTGTTCCGATCGGAGGGTAGTGATGATCTGATGTAGGGCTGGAATATCGTAGCCATCGATTTCATAGGCATCCCATCCGTAAGCTTTATATCTCGCAAGAGTATCTTCTGAAAAACATTCGGCCGTTTCCCCATCGAGGCAAATCTTATTGGAATCATAGATTACAATTAAGTTGTTGGGTTTTAGATGACCAGCTAATGATGATGCTTCGCTAGCAGCCCCCTCCATCATATCGCCATCGCTCGCTAAGCAAAAGACCTTGCTGTTGAACAGCTCATGGTCTGGGGAGTTGAATTTAGCACCCAAAATTTTTAGCCCAAGAGCAATTCCTACTGCATTCCCAAGCCCTTGTCCTAAAGGACCCGTTGTAGCTTCGACTCCTTCTGTATGACCATATTCAGGGTGACCCGGAGTCTTCGAGTGGAGCTGTCGAAATTCTTTAATCTCTTCGAGAGAAAGATTAAATCCCGCCAAATGAAGGCAGGCATAAAGCCACATCGATCCATGGCCTGCCGACAGGACGAGGCGGTCCCTCCCCATCCATTGGGGATTTTTGGGATTATGTCTTAACGCATATCCATAAAGATATGCGCCAATTTCGGCACACCCCATGGGTAATCCTGGATGACCCGAATTTGCCTTTTGGACGGCATCCATTGCCAATCCCCTGATCGTCAATGCAATTTTTGCAAAAATCTTTAATAACTCCGGATCGAGTCCCTTCTCATCCATCCTCAACTCCAATCAAATGGAAATAATCTATAGCCCCACCGAAAAAAATCTCAACAAAGAAAGATTGTTGAAATAGTTTTTATTTCAAGAATCACACAATATCGTATGAAGGTGTCTACTGACTGAAAAATTTGATGAGAAACGCTAATTATTGCTTTAACAAATATAGAGCTGTTTGCATAGAAGTAACAGCTGCCGTACCTGCCTTATAAATGCTTAGAACCTGCGTTTGCGTAGGAGTAGTATCCCCCTTTTGAATCCATCCATTGATCTGATATTGCGCACCCTGTAGATTTACAGAAGCGCTATGTAATTGATCGACAACATTTTGAGGCAATCCCGGAGTTTGACTTAACTCTTGTATCTTGTCCGATAGAGACTTTAACTCAGACAAAACATCCTTTAAATTTGAATTAAGATTCACCTCCCCGATTAAATCACTAACTGTTCCAATACAATTGTTCAGATCATCTATCACCTGTTGATTAGAATTTAAATTTTTATTCGGATAATTTTGAGGAATCCCCGAAGGGCCTGTAGGACCAATACTTCCCATAACTTTTCGCTCTCTTTTCTTTTTTATATCAAATTCCACAAAATTTGAGAATGCCTCTGTCTTTTTTATCAATTATCCCTTATGCTTTTTCTTCACTTTTCTATTGAACTATGATTAGTACGATATTACGCCGGCAATTCCTCGATTTCTTTAAAAAGAAGGGGCATACTGTGATTCCTTCTTCCCCTGTCATTCCCCATGACGACCCCTCTCTTCTTTTTGCCAATGCCGGAATGAATCAATTTAAGGATGTCTTCTTAGGCAAAAGTGTGCGGGATTATAAGAGAGTTGCCACGGTACAAAAGTGTATCCGCGTGGGGGGGAAGCATAACGATCTTGAAAATGTGGGTCATACAACTCGCCATCTCACTTTTTTTGAAATGCTCGGCAACTTCTCTTTTGGCGATTATTTCAAGAAAGAGGCCATTGCCTTTGCATGGGAGATGGTCACTACTGTCTTCGGATACGATACAGAAAAGGTATGGGCCTCCGTGTTCGAAAATGATGACGAATCGTACGAACTATGGAAGAGTTACCTTCCCGAGAAAAGAATCGCCCGTCTTGGAGAGAAAGATAATTTCTGGGCGATGGGCGAAACGGGTCCTTGCGGCCCTTGCTCTGAACTTCTTTACGATAGAGGGCCGTTTTTTGGAGATGCTCGATCTCCCAAAGAAGACACTTCTGGGGAGAGATACTTCGAATTTTGGAACCTCGTATTTATGGAGTTCAATCGAGAGAGCCCAGAAAAGCTTATTCCCTTGGCAAAAAAATCGGTCGATACGGGAGCGGGACTCGAGCGAGTCGTGCAGCTCAAAATGCAGGTTCCTTCTATCTTTGAAACAGACATCTTGCGAACCCTCATAGCAAAAACCGAGAATCTCTCTGGATATGCTTATAATGCCGAAACGGCTCCTGCCTTCCAAGTGATTGCCGATCACGTACGCGCTTTGGCTTTTGCCTGCGCCGATGGCGCCGTGCCAAGCAATACCGAACGGGGCTACGTTCTTCGAAAAATCCTCCGTAGAGCGTTGCGCTATGGCAGACAAATTGGTTTAGACCAACCCTTTCTGGCTTCTCTCCTTCCTACTCTTACTAGCTTGATGGGAGACGATTTCCCCGAATTAAAAGTGTCCGAATCCAAAGCAGCGGAACTCCTCACACGGGAGGAAGAGAATTTCCAACGGACGCTCCGTCGAGGTGGCAATCTTCTCAACCAAATTATCCAGGAGGCTAAGGGCCACCGGAACCAAATCTCGGGAGAAGATGTTTTTAAATTAAAAGATACCTACGGCCTACCTCTCGAAGAAATTGAACTTCTTGCAAAAGATGCCTCTCTTACGGTCGACAAACAAAAGTTTGTCAAATTAGAAGAAGAGGCGAAAGAGAGATCGCGCCTGGCAAGAAAATCGACGAAAGAACAGGTAGCAGATACCTTTTATGCTGACTTTTTAACCACCCATTCCCCTTCTCGTTTTGTTGGGTATAATCAACTCAATGCCCACGCTGTGATCGAAGCGATCTGGAAAGATAAGGAAGAAGTGGAAACTCTCTCCTTGGGAGAAAAAGGGGGCATCCTCCTCAACCAAACACCCTTTTACGCAGAGAAAGGCGGCCAGGTCGGCGATAAAGGTACCCTCATTGCACCTCATTTCCGTTTTGAAGTCGAAGACACAAAAATGCCCTATCCTGGAGTTCTCTTACATCTTGGCGAAGTCACTGAAGGAAAAATAGGACGAGGGGAAAGAGTCACTGCCTTGGTCGATGGGAGACGGAGAAAAAAAATAGCTAACAATCATACGGCTACCCATCTTCTTCACTACGCTCTTCAAGAAGTGTTGGGAAAGGGGGTCACCCAAGCTGGATCTCTTGTGGACTCCCATCGATTGAGATTCGATTTCAACCACCATGCTCCATTAAAAGAGAAAGAAATAGAAGAGATCGAAAATATCATCAATGCAAAAATACGAGAAGATACCCATGTGGTAACCTACGAAATACCCCTGGAAGAGGCCTCTAAACAGAAAGAGATCAAACAATTCTTTGGAGAAAAATATGGAGAGCAAGTGCGCGTCGTCGATATTGGTTATTCCAAAGAACTTTGCGGGGGTACTCACGCCCATTCTGTCGGTTCCATCGGCTATTTTCGCATCGTCAAAGAAGGAGGAATTGCCGCAGGCATCCGTCGTATTGAGGCTGTAACAGGTGAAGATGCCGAAGCTTTTGCAAGAGAGGCTGAAGCCATTGTGAAGCAGATTTCCACCGAAGGAAAAATCCCTACCGACAAGCTAGTCGATAAATTCAAAGCCTTGGTTAACGAAATTAAAACTCTTCAGGAAAAAGTTGAACTCCTCGAAAAAAAGAGCCTTGCCGTAGAAGTAGAAAACCTCTTGGCGCATATTGAGCCCATAGGAGAAGTCAGCCTACTTGCTCAGGAAATTCCCTTTGAGAGTTCTAAGTTACCTCTATTTGCTGACATCCTTTTTGCTAAGAAAAAAAATCTCATCGCTTTTCTTCTTTCGAAAGAAAATGGGCGTTGCTCCTTTCTCCTTCGCGTTTCGAGCGAACTCACCTCTCAGGGTTATCATGCGGGCAATCTCCTCAAAGAAATCGCTCCCATTCTCGAGGGCAAGGGAGGAGGAAAAGCCGATAATGCTCAGGGAGGAGGCAACGCCTCGCAAAAAGCGAACGAAGCATTTTCTCGTCTAAAAAAACTGATTGCGAAGTGATTCCGCTCCATCCTTCTTTAAAAGATTTTTTCTCGTTAGTTAAAAGCAACACTTCCCTTCTCGTAGAAGAGCTTTGGGATTCCCCTTTAGCTTATTTGATCTCTCTGCTTCAAAAAGAGGGGAAAAAAGAGATCGTCATCATCACTACTGCTCTCGGAAGAGAAAATGCTCTCCTCGACGATCTTCCCGTTTTTACCCAAACACCAGTATTTGAATTCCCCGATTGGGAAACTCTCCCCTCAGAAGAAATCCCACCTACAGCAGATATCGTTGGAGAACGGTACAAAGTTTTAGAAAAAATGCGCACCTCAAAGGGGGAGCTTCCCATTATTGTCACGACTCTCCAAGCAATCATGCAGAAGCTCCTCAATAAGGATCGCTTCGATGATCTATATCTCCCCCTGAAGAAAGGAGAGGAATTTCTCCTCGATCTTCTCGTCGAAAAATTGGGGCAGATGGGTTACGAACGGAAAGCGGTTGCTGCCGATAAAGGAGAATATGCGGTCCGAGGAGGCATCGTCGATCTTTTTCCCGTCTCTTCGCCCGATCCTTTCCGCATCGAATTCGATGAGGATGAAATTGCCAATATAAGGAAATACGACCCCGTCAGCCAAGTCTCTGTCGAAAAAGTCGATAGCATCGTCATTACACCTGCAAAAGAGCTCGAGCTTCTAGCCCACGAAACGAATCTCTCTTCTTTTCTCGATTACCTCGACAAAGAGGCTCTTTTGATCTTCGACGACCTCCTCGCTCTTGAGGACAAGTTAGTCGCATTAAAAGAACAAAAAAATTTCGCCTTCTATACATTTGAAGAGTTTTTCGAAAAACTCCGGCCTTTCCAAAAAATCTTTCTCTCCCACGCTCCCATAGAGACTCTCTCTGAGATCAAAATGATCGAAAAAAATAGGCTTGAATTTAGCTTTTTTGGCCATCCTATTGAGGCTACGCGATGGCGCCATCCTTTTGTTCCCATCGAAGGGGTTATTTACTCGCAAGAAGAGGGACTAGAGGGGCTGCTAGCAGGATTGTCACGCGTTGCCACCTCTTATATTTTTGTCTGTCAAAATCAATCAGAAGAACTTTCACTAAAAGAAAAAGTGGCTACCCATAAAGAAAAAGAGATCTCATGGCTACGCGGCAACCTCTCTTCAGGTTTTTTTCTCCCTGAACAACTCTTTGCTCTTGTCTCTTTGCGAGAGGTCACAAAAAAACAAACGGTGCGGCGACAAAAACAACGTACTGTCTACTCGAGCTTGCCGGTGGAGATGTTTTCTCTTACTCCTGGCGACGCTGTCGTCCACATGCAAAGTGGGATAGGAAAATACCTTGGGGTAGAGAGAAAACCCAACCACCTAGGCGTTGAAACCGAATTCATGATTCTCGAGTATGCCGAAGGGGCAAAGCTCTTTGTTCCCATACAAAATGCAAACCTCATCAGCAGGTATATAGGAGCTACTGAAGAAACTCCCAAATTCCACACTTTAGGAAGCTCTCGCTGGGCAGCTACGCGCGAGAGGACCGAACTGGCAATTCAAGGCTATGCAGAAGACCTTTTGAAGCTCCAAGCAGAACGGGTGGTGCGAGGGGGATTCGAGTACCCCGTCGATACTCCCATGGTAAAGCAGTTTGGAGAGGAGTTTCCCTATGTCGAGACGCCCGACCAAAAGAGCGCTATAGAGAATGTAAATAACGATATGATCTCGAAGCGGTCGATGGATCGTTTGATTTGCGGGGATGTGGGATATGGGAAAACAGAAGTCGCCATGCGTGCAGCTTTTAAGGCAGTCGTTGACGGAGGCAAGCAAGTAGCTGTCCTCGTGCCGACTACTGTGTTGTCGATGCAACATTTTGAGAATTTTTCAGAAAGGATGGCAAACTATCCCATCCGCATTGCGCTCCTCTCGCGGTTTGGGAGCAAAAAAGAAATAGAGAAAAATTTAAAACTCATTGCTGAAGGGCAAATAGACATTGTCATTGGCACCCATCGAATTATCAGCAAAGATGTGACATTTAAAAATTTAGGATTAATTATCATCGATGAAGAGCAGCGATTTGGAGTCAAGGCAAAGGAACATTTAAAAAAAATCAAAAGCGAAGTCGACTGCCTCACTCTTTCAGCTACCCCCATCCCACGCACGTTATATATGTCTCTCGTCGGAGCGCGGGATATGTCGGTGATTAGCACTCCTCCCGAAGATCGCCTCCCCATTCAGACGATTATATGCCAAGCCAATGAAGACGTAATAAAAAACGCTCTGCTCCGTGAACTGCATCGAGGAGGGCAATCTTATGTCATCCATAACCGGGTAGAAACCATCTTTGCTTTCGCGGACAAAATCCGTCTGCTTCTTCCCGAAGCAAAAATCCTCGTCGGACATGGTCAGATGTCAACAGATGATCTCGACCACGTCTTTCACCTATTCAAACGAGGGGAAGCCGACATCCTCGTTGCCACAACCATCATCGAAAATGGGATTGATATCCCCAATGCAAACACCATCCTCGTCGACCGAGCTGATCGTTTTGGTCTCGCCGATCTCTATCAAATACGAGGGAGAGTGGGGAGATGGAATAAAAAGGCGTATTGCTATTTTCTTGTTCCTAGTCTCAAAACACTTAGTCCTGATTCAAGGCGCAGGCTCTCCGCCCTTACAGAAGCCACTGGCCACGGTGGAGGGATGAAAATTGCCCTTCGCGATCTAGAAATTAGAGGAGCAGGTAATATTTTAGGAAGCCAGCAGTCGGGGCATATTTCGGCCATTGGCTTCCATCTCTATTGCAAGCTCCTCAAAAAGAGGATTAACGCCCTCCAAAAACAAGGTACTCCCCTGATTAACAAAGAGGTGAAAATCGATTTTCCATATGATGCTCGCTTACCCGAGCACTATATCAATGAAATGGCCCTCCGACTCGAATTCTATGGGAGAATCGGCGATGCCGATAATGAATCCGAAATCGATGCCATTTTTGCTGAAATCGCCGATCGCTTTGGCCCACCGCCTCTTCAAGTCGAATGGTTCCACCATATCGCGCGCCTTAAAATCTATGCAGCAAGGCATGGGTTTACACTTTTAAGAATTAGTAATAAACTGCTTGAAACTTCCCGTATGGAAGGAAAAAAAGAGGCCGTGCGTAAGTTCGTACTCTCTCCTCCGCGTACTCCGCAAGAATTAGAGACCTCTCTCCTTTGGATTTTAAAGAGTAACTGGGGATTACCTTGATACCTAAAATTCTAAATATCATTCGTTATTTCGCTTTTCCTCTTCCAAGGCGTCCTTTCAAAGTATTGCCCATCATAGCCTTTGCAGCAATTCACTCCGTTGTTTTTGGCGCCATAGGGATTCTGGCTCTTAGAGGCTATTTACCCGGAGCCATCCCTTTAGGAGGTATTTTTATTGGGGTTTCAGGGGTGACGCCCATTTTTACCTTTATTGTCCTTCTTTATCGCCATGGAGTCACTATAAAGAAAAAAGAGAAAGCGGAGGATGTTCTTCCTGTTAGAAACCTCTTCACCTCTAGTCAAAAAGAGGAGTGGCTAAACGAAGCTAAGAACTGGTAACATTTCCAGATGCTTCTCTTAGATGCTTTAAAGTGCCAAAATAGTTCTCCTCGTCCACCAGTATGGCTCATGCGCCAAGCTGGAAGATATCTTCCTCAATATAGGACATTTAAAAAAAACACCCCCCTAAATGAGCTTTTTCACAACTCCGACGCTATTGTCCATGTAACTAAAATGCCTTTGGAAGAATTTGCCTTTGACGCTGCGATCCTCTTTTCGGATATCTTAATGGTATTAGATGCTTTTGATTTTCCCTGGTATTTTAAAGAAGGCGAGGGTCCGGTGATCCGCTGCGATCTTTCCAACTTGAATACAATCAAAAAAAGAGAGGCTGCTGAAGTGTATCCTCACATTGGAAGTGCGATCAAAAAATTAAAACAAGAGCTATCGATTCCCCTTTTTGGATTTGCCGGAGGCCCTTTCACAATCGCCACTTACCTTCTCGAAAAAAGTCATAAGAATGCGACCGACTCAACACTCCGTTGGAGCAAAGTACAACCGGAAAAATTACATCTTCTTTTGGAAGAAATCACCCATGCTACCTTGGAATATCTCCTTTATCAAATCGAAGCGGGCGTCGATGCCATTCAAATTTTCGACTCATGGGCTGGACTTTCTCCCTTGTTTGCCACATTCTCACTCCCCTACTTAAAAAAACTAGTCGTTGGACTATCCCACAAAAATGTACCTCTCCTCTTATTCACAAGAGGCGCATGCAAACAAGCTTCCCTACTTGCCAATTTATGCCCTACAGGACTTAGTCTCGATTGGGAAGAAGAGATGGGCCAGATGCGCAAAAAATTTCCTCTCCCGCTCGTTCTTCAAGGGAACCTCGACCCAGAGCTTTTATGCAGAAGCAAACCAGAGATTGCTGAAGCCGTTGATCGCTTGTTGGAAAGCATGCAAGGAGACCCCGGTTATATTTTTAACCTTGGCCACGGAATTCTTCCCCAGACCCCTCTTGAGAATGTCCATTTTCTCCTAGAGAAAGTGCAAAAACGTTTATGATCGATTTACTTCACCGTTTAGCCAAACCCCTCCCTCGTTATACAAGCTACCCAACGGCTCCTCATTTTAAACCATTGAAAGAAGAACACTACATTGAAGTTTTGAAAGAAATTGCAGGGCCTATTTCCCTTTATCTCCATATCCCTTTTTGCAAATCGATGTGTCTGTTTTGTGCCTGTTCCGTCATCCTCAATAGGAAGGAGGAAAATGAGAGGCGCTATGTCGACTACCTCTGTAAAGAAATCGACCTCATCTCTAGCTATCTAGAGGAGAAAAAAAGAGTAGTACAACTTCATCTGGGAGGTGGAACCCCTACAAAACTTTCAGAGCCTCTTCTCGAGAAGCTATTTCACTCTCTTTCCGATCGTTTTTCCATCGATTTTACTAAAGAGATCGCCATTGAAATCGATCCGCGCACAGTAGGGGAAGATCGAGGAAAAAAACTTCGTAGGCTACGCGCTTTTGGGTTTAATCGAGTGAGCTTGGGAGTACAAGATGTCGATTCTCGAGTGCAAGAGGCTGTAAAAAGACGCCAGTCTTTAGAAGTTACCGAGTATGCTTACTACTTGGCGCGAGAGCTGGGATTTACCGGCATCAATTTTGACCTCATCTATGGACTCCCATTGCAGACCCTCTCCTCTTTTTCGACCACTATTGAAAAAATCACTTCGCTTCGCCCCGATAGGATTGCCCTTTTCTCCTACGCTAAAGTTCCCTGGTTAAAACCACATCAGATGGCCATTCCAGATCACACGCTTCCCTCGATCGAAGAGAAATTCGCTCTCTATGCACATGCCCGACAAGCCCTCATCTCCAGTGGTTACCTTGCCATTGGGATGGATCATTTTGCTCTACCCGAAGATAGTCTTGCTAAAAGCTATTTCGATAAAAGCCTCCAGCGCAATTTTCAAGGGTACACAGTCGCTTATGCAGACGATCAATTGGGTTTTGGCGTCACGGCGATAGGCTTTGCCAAAAGGGGATATTTCCAAAATCTCAAAGAACTCGATAGTTATTATGCCTCGTTGGACGCAGGTGCCCTTCCTCTTGAAAGGGGAAGAATGTTAAGTAGGGAAGATCTGATCCGTCGTTTTGTCATTCATACCCTGATGTGCAACTTCGAGCTCGATAAAATCAATTTCCTCGAGAAATACCACATAACCTTCGACCACTTTTTTCAAGAAGAGCAAGAGAGACTATCGCATCTTGAAAAGGAGGGCCTTCTCACTAATTCCACTCAAAAAATCACCGTAACCCCTCTTGGGGAATTATTCGTTCGCAATATTGCTAACTGTTTTGATAGTTATTTCGATCACCAAAAAAAAGAGAACCTCTTTTCGCAATCGGTATGAAAAAGATCGTCATTTTAGGTGGTGGTATTACAGGTTTGACACTAGCTTGGCTTTTGAGTCAAAGAGCACCTGAAAATAAAATTTCCCTCATAGAAAAAAACTCTCGCCTGGGGGGTTGGGTCAATACGATTGAAAAAGGAGGTTTTCTCTTTGAACAAGGACCCAGAGCCCTCCGTCTATATGATGAAGATGTCTCGTTGCATCAATTCATCCAAGATTTAGGCTTAGAAAAGAAGTGCTCTTCACCTTTAGCTAAAAAAAAATATCTGTGGGTGGATGGTTCCCTACATCCCTTACCTACTCACCCTCTCTCTTTGTTTTTTTCACCACTCATGAGAGGATGCATCGCAGCTCTTTTTAAAGAGAGGAGAGTGCCTCTTTCTTCTTTAGAAGATGAAACTGTGGAGAGTTTTTTCCTCCGCAGGTTCAATGAAAAAATCGTTTCCCATTTTGTTGACCCGTTCGTCAGCGGCATTTTTGCAGGCAATCCATCTGAGCTTTCCATGCGCTCCTGCTTCCCCTCTCTTTTAGAGAAAGAAAAAACGCATGGGTCTCTGGTAAAAGGTTTTTTATCTACTAAGAAAAAAAGCAGGCTCTTCACCCTTGAGAAGGGAATGAAAGAATTCGTCACCGTCCTATCTAAAAAACTCGAGGAAAAAGGCGTCGAGATTCAAAAAGAAAGCGAAGTTCTCCGCATCGAACAACGCCCAGGCAAAGCCCTTCTCACCCTTTCTCATCAAGTGGTTGAGGCCGATCTGGTATTGTCGACTCTCTCTTTGAAAGATATGGCGCCTCTTCTCCCCTTTCCCCTTCCTCACTTACCCTACGCTTCCCTTGCGCTAGTCAACATCGGTTATCAAAAAGCCCCATCAAAACCCCTGGGCTTTGGCCTTCTCATTCCCTCTAAAGAAAAGGAAAAAATTTTAGGAATTACTTTCGACTCCGATATCTTCCCCCACTTCGCACCGCCAGGCGGCGCTACTCTTACTGTCATGATGGGTGGAACTCGCCACCCACTTCCTTCTCCCTCCGAAGCTCTCGATCTTGCCCTCTCAGGCCTCCGCCGCTTTTGCAATATCTACTCTCAGCCAGACCACACTCATATCTCTTTTGCCCGCCATGCCATCCCACAATATCCCCCCTTCTATCACCGCACTCTCGCTTCTCTCCATACCTCTCTCCACACCTCTTACCCCTCCCTTCATTGCCTCGGCTTCCACGGCATCGGCCTCCCCGATTGCCTCTCAAAATCATTCCACTGCGTCGACAAACTCTTAAAATAAAGATTTGTTGCTACTAAGTAAATTATTTATACATAAGATTAGGGAAGCTTTTGTGTTTCTGAGAGGCTCAAAGATTTGAGACGAATTGCATGATTAAAACAGAAAAAACAATCTACGACGAAGTGGAAAAAAGCGATGGGGCAAGAATCCTTGTCATGAGAATATGGCCAAGAGGCATAAAAAAAGAAAAAATCGATCTTTGGTTAAAAGAACTTGGCACTGAGAATGAACTGATCAAGCAGTGGAAAGAAGAAAAAATTACATGGGCGCAATTTACAAGGGAGTATAAAAAAACCTCAAGGGTAAAGAAGAGATTCTTAAAAATTTAGCACAAGAATCAAAGAAAAAGACGATCTCTCTTCTTTGTAGTTGTAAGGATGAAAGACACTGCCACCGCTATCTGCTCAAAAAAGCAATTGTTGCCTATCTTTAAATCAGGAATTCCACTAAACCTGCAATTTTGCATAGAAATAGGGATATTTCTTGTAAAAAACAGGGTTTTTTTGGACCTTGTGGGAAAATGACTTGAAAGAGATCCTCATGAAAAGAGCAATTTTTTTGTTAGTGTTCTTAGGGTGTGTGATTAAGGGATTTGGGGAACATTTCCTGCCGCTGTTTTGCTGTTCGCATGACTTATTTTATGTGAGTGTGGAAGGGGGATACCAAAAATTCTACCTTCCCGATTACAGGTATGGATTTATTGGGGAATTATTTGGGCCGCCTGCAAGTGATGCTTTTACCGCTCATGATAATCCTTCCAGTGGATATGTTTCTCCATCGATAGGGTATAGAATTCCTCTGGAGTGCTGCAGCTGCTGGATACCCAATGACATATGCTTAGCTGCAACGGGGAATTTTTTTAGTAGCAGAGCAAAAAGTTCTCGGGCATTCATCGTAAATGATGACAACCTTATTATAGAATTCCCTTTTGGTCCTACCGCGCCTCTCCCTCAAGCCTCCTTCGATGGTACAATCATCGATACTCTCTCTCGAAAGTTCAAATACTATAATGGTAGGATCGATCTTTCCACTCGGTATCTATTCTGTGTATGCAGCTATCCGATAGAGATCGAACCTATCCTTTTTTCCTATGTCCGCAGTTATCTTCGGCAATCTTACGACTTAGATGTCCTGATTGTAGATATTGAAGGTACTATTTCGATCGATCAGAGGTTGATTACACACTATGATGATTTTGGAGCCGGAATCGCATTACGATTTCCCCTTTGGAAAAGCATCACCCTCTCCACGATCCACGCTTTCTATGCCTCGCATGCCGATTCCACTCTAAAATCGTCTTTTGAAAGCAATCAATTTGCGACTATGCGTTTTACTGACGAAAAAAACAATGTCTCTTTTTCTTACAAAACCTCTTTAGCCATAGCCTATAATCTTTGCCATATTCATTTTGGAGTAAAAGCGAATTATGAATATCGTGGCTATGTCCCCGGCATTCTCAATCCTCAAACGTTGGTCATAATCCCAGCAATTCCTCTCAACTTCCCGCTCATTGAAAATCATACATTTTCAAATTTCTCCGTGGGAGGTTACCTCGGCTTTAACTTTTGATTTATAGTTGTTGAAATAGAAATATTTCTTGTAAAAAACAGGGTTTTTTTGGACCCTGCGGCTATAGCAACGAGAGCTCTATGAAAAGAATAATTTTTTTGTTGCTGACGTTAGGGTATGTGGTGAAGGGATACGGGCAGCATTTCCTGCCCTTGTTTTGTTGGTCGCAAGACTTATTTTATATAAGTGTGGAAGGGGGGTACCAAAAACTCTACTTTCCCGATTACAGTTACGGATTTATTGGAGGATTGTTTGAGCAACCCTCGAGCGATGCTTTCACTGCTCATGATAATCCTTCCAGTGGATATGTTTCTCCATCAATAGGATTCAGAATTCCACTGGATTGCTACAAATGCTGGTTGCCTAACGATATCTGCGTAGCTGCCACGGGGAATTTTTTTAATACTAGTGCAAAAAGCTCTGGGACCTTCACCTTATCTGATGACCTTTTCATCGTTTTTCCCTTTGGTCCTACTCCTGTATTCCCTCTAACAGCCTTCGGTGGTGTTACAGTCAACGATACTCTCTCTCGAAAGTTCAAATACTATAATGGTAGAATCGATCT
>JBIOXR010000077.1:0-17244 GCA_044869735.1 Chlamydiales bacterium | reverse complement strand
GAAGAAGGCGAAGCGCAAGAAGGCTTTTTAGGTGCCTATTTCCGGTTTGAGAAAGAGTGGAGGCTCGTCATGACGGGGTTTCGGGCAAAAAAACAAGGGCGCGATATTGTTAAAGAACTTCAATTCGAAGATCCCAATGATCCAATCGTCGCTCAAATACTCGCTCAAAAGGATGCGAAGGTGTATGAACCTCCTTTTGAGTACAAGGAGCTCAAGTCAATTTTCGAAAGATATGATACTGAACCCCTGGAGCTACAAAAAGCCCTTCTGGAATATCGTTTTGCAGAAATCATCGGCATCACGGGGGGAGCTCTTTTTTCTGTCGATCGCATCTTGGGTTATATGGCGCGTCTTCTACTTTGCGAAAGGTGGATTGAACTCGATATGCAAAAGGGAATTCAAATTATAGATGATATTGTAAAGGCAGTAAAATGAGACAAAAGAAAAACCAATCGGAAGAGGCACGCGAAGCAACGGGCGAAGTGGTCAAAGCTTTTGGCAATCTCTTGCAAGTGCGATTTCAAGGAAATGTGAGGCAAGGAGAGGTAGCTCTCGTCGAGCTCGAAGGAACGTCACTAAAGGGAGAAGTCATAGAAATCATCGGCGATGAAGTGAAAATTCAAATTTTTGAAGATACTCGAGGAGTAAAGCTCGGGTCTCCTGTCCGCTTCACAAGAGATCTACTCGAAGCCGAGCTGGGCCCAGGTCTTCTCGAATCGATTTTTGATGGTCTCCAAAATCCTTTAGAAGATTTAGCCGAGATTTCGGGGTATTTCATTGAACGGGGTGTCTATCTTCCAGCGATTGATCGAAAAAGAGAATGGGAATACCACCCAGTGGCAAAAATCGGCAGCGTCGTAGAGAGGGGCGATACTCTAGGGACGACCAAAGAGAGTCATTTTATCCACCATATCATGGTCCCTTTTGCGCAGTATGGGAAGTCGAAAATTTTCTGGACGATCGCGCCTGGTTCTTACCCCGTAGATACAATAGTTGCAAAAGCGAAGACGGAGAAAGGGGAAGAAGTTTCCTATTCGATGCTGCAAAAATGGCCTGTGAAAATTCCCTTGATGCAAGGTGAAAAAATCAAAGCTTCGAAAATGATGGAAACGGGCTTGCGCATCATCGATACGCAAATTCCCATTCTCAAAGGGGGGACATTTTGCACTCCTGGCCCTTTTGGAGCAGGTAAAACGGTATTACAGCACGGGTTGTCGAAATACTCCTCAGTCGATATCGTCGTATTGGCAGCTTGTGGAGAAAGAGCTGGTGAGGTCGTCGAAATTTTACGTGAATTCCCCCATCTCATCGACCCCCACACGAACGAACCTTTAATCAAGCGCACCAGCATTATCTGCAACACCTCTTCCATGCCCGTGGCTGCTCGCGAGGCGTCGATTTACATGGGGATCACCATTGCGGAATATTATCGACAAATGGGGCTCGACGTGTTGCTCCTCGCCGACTCCACTTCGCGGTGGGCGCAGGCTCTTCGCGAAATGTCGGGTCGTTTGGAAGAGATTCCAGGCGAGGAGGCCTTCCCTGCCTATCTCGCGTCGCGGATTGCTGCCTTTTATGAAAGAGGAGGTGTCTTGTCTCTCAAAGAGGGGAAAAAGGGTTCTATCACTATTTGCGGAGCTGTTTCTCCTGCAGGAGGAAGCTTTGAAGAGCCAGTGACGCAGGCCACCTTGGCTGTGACAGGAGCTTTTTGTGGCCTCTCTAAAGCACGTTCTGATGCTAGGCGTTACCCTGCGATCGACCCCTTGATCTCCTGGTCGAAATATATCGGAGAAGTAAGCAGAGAATTAGAAAAAGAGGTCTCAGAGTGGGGGGAGTGGGTTTCGCGAGCTTCATGGTTTTTACGCGAGGGAGATGAAATTGGCAAGAGGATGGAGGTGGTCGGAGAAGAAGGAGTTTCGTTTGACGACATGATTGTTTATTTGAAATCGGAACTCTACGATTTTTGCTATCTACAGCAAAACGCATTTGATAAGGTCGATGCCTACTGTCCTTTGAAACGACAGATTCCACTTTTTCGCCTCATTCAAACGATCTTCGAAACGACTTTCGATTTTCCAAACCACGACAAGGCGAGGGAGTTCTTTTTGACTCTCCAAAGCAAGATTAAAAACATGAATTCTTTGCCTTACGATTCAGAGCCTTACAAAGAGAGTTTCAAAGCCATCCAGGAAATGATTGAGTCATCGAGGAAGCTGTAATGAAAAAAATATATGAGAGAATCCAAGAGATGAGGGGCAACCTCATCACAGTGTTTGCTGAAAACGTCAAGTTGGGGGAGCTAGCTCGTATTGAAAAAAGCGATGGGACGACAACCTATGCCTCTGCTCTCAGTTTTGATGGAGAAAGAGTGGTCCTTCAAGTGTTTGGTGGAACGCGAGGAATATCAACCGGTGACAAAGTGATTTTTCTCCATCGCCAGATCGAAGCGATCTTCAGCGATTCACTTCTCGGAAGGAGACTCAATGGAACGGGAGAACCTATCGATGGAGGACCAGCGCTCTGGGGAGAGCAAATCCCCGTTGGCCAAGCCTCTTTTAACCCTACCAACAGGATTATCCCGCGGGAGATGGTGCGGACAAATATCCCCATGATCGATGTGTTCAATTGCTTGGTGAAGTCGCAGAAAATCCCGATTTTTTCCATTCCTGGAGAACCCTATAACTCCTTGCTCATGCGCATTGCGAACCAAACGGATGCCGATGTGGTGATCATTGGTGGTATGGGGCTAACCTTTAGGGAGTATCAGGCATTTATAGACAATGCAGAAAAAGCTGGATCGGCAGGGAAAACGGTGATGTTTATCCACCGTGCGATCGACCCTGCAGTCGAGTGTTTGCTCGCCCCCGATATGGCACTTGCATGCGCCGAAAAATTTGCGATTCAGGGAAAAAACGTTCTCGTTCTCCTCACCGACATGACAGCTTTTGCCGATGCCATCAAAGAGGTTGCCATCACGATGGATCAGGTTCCCTCTAATAGAGGGTATCCAGGTTCTCTTTATTCAGATCTCGCTTCACGCTATGAAAAAGCGGTCGATATCAAAGATAGCGGGTCGATCACGATCATTAGCGTAACGACGATGCCGGGAGATGACATCACACACCCCATTCCCGATAATACAGGTTATATCACCGAAGGGCAGCTTTACTTGCGCGGTGGCTCTATTGATCCCTTTGGTTCACTCTCGCGTTTAAAACAAAATGTCATTGGAAAGGTGACGCGCGAAGATCATGGGGATCTCGCCAATGGGTTAATCCGCCTCTATGCCGATTCGAAAAAAGCACGGGAGCGGCAAGCGATGGGTTTTAAACTTTCTCGTTGGGATGAAAAGCTACTCAGTTACGCACAACTTTTCGAAAAAAAAATGATGAATCTCCAAGTGAATTATCCCCTCGAAGAAGCATTGAACTTGGGCTGGCAAATTCTCTCAGAGTGTTTTAGTCGCCATGAAGTAGGCATGAAGGAAAAACTCATTGAGAAGTATTGGCCGGGGTAGAGATGGCAGAGATTAAATTAACTAAAAATGAACTCCGTGGGCAGGCGAGGCGGCTGACGCAACTTCAAAAGTATTTACCTACCCTACAGCTCAAAAAGGCCATGCTTCAGTCGCAGGTGTATGAGGCGCGCCTCGAGATCGCAGAGCTCGAAGAGACATTTAATCGAAAAAGATTATTAGCCTCGCAAGCGGGCGGCTTGCTCAGCGAACGCATTGGCTTTGATTTGAGAGACGCAGCCCATCCCAAGAGAATTATAAAACGGATCGAGAATATTGCAGGAGTCGACATTCCCCTCTATGAAGGGATCGAATTCACTCCCTTTGACTACTCTCTTTTTTCCACACCCCCTTGGGTAGATGCCGCTATCGAGCAGATGAGGGATCTCGTAGAAGCACGGGCGAAAGTGTTGGTAGCAGAAGAGAAGAAAAAGGCATTGGAGAAAGAGTTAAGAGAAGTGACCTTGCGCGTCAACCTCTTTGAGAAAAACCTCATTCCAAAGACGAAGGGAAACATCAAGAAAATCAAGGTGTTCTTGGGCGATCAAGAACTGGCAGCAGTTTCACAGGCGAAAGTAGCTAAAACAAAAATTGAAGAGAGAAAGAAAGAGCGGAGAAAACGTAGAGAGCTATGAGAGTAGACGTCGATAAATATCTCATTTATGGCCCCTGGAGTGCCCGGGATGATTTTTTTCGCCATATCCAGTCTGAGGGTATCGTCGAATTTATTCCCTCGCATGGAGAAACTCCTGAAACACCTTCCGAAATTGAAACCTACGTTGCAGCTTTACATGTATTGCGCCGGATGGTCCCCGTCGATCAAGTCGAAGAGGCCGATAGGCGCTCGGGAATTGTGATTGCAAGAGAAATCGTCGAAGAGAATGAAGAACTGGAGCGGCTCAGGGAACTAAAGAGGATTTTGCAAAAAGAAATCTCCAGAGTCGAAATTTTCGGCAACTTCTCCCATGCCGATATAGAATGGTTAGAGGAGGCAGGGGCGTGGGTGCAGTTTTTTTATTGCAAACGCCCAGAACTCTATGAGGCCTCCAGGCGTCCTGAAGTGATCGAAGTGGGCCAAGCGCATGAGCTTCACTATTTTGTTGCCATCAATAATAAGAAGACCTCCTATGAAGGATTTGTCGAAATGAAAATCGACAAACCTTTGGGAGAATTGGAAGAGACCCTTGCAGAAATAGAAAAAAAGATTAACGAACGCGAAATCGAACTTGGACGCCTCGCTCATCACAAGCATCTACTCAAAGAGGGGCTCACCGATGCCATCAATCGTTATAACCTCATCGATGCCAAAGAGAGAGTCGATGCCTATCTCGAAGGTGAACTCTTTGCTGTCGAAGCATGGGTGCCGGTCAATCGGGTCGATGAGCTCAAGAAAATAGGCGATCAGTGGAATGTCCATGCAGAGCCCATCTTGGTCGAATCAAAAGATAGAAAGCCTACCCATCTCGACAATAGCGGATTGGGAAGAATTGGCGAGGATCTCGTCGGTATCTACGATACCCCTTCCACAGGAGACAGAGACCCCTCACTTTGGGTCTTTTTTTCTTTTGCCCTCTTTTTTTCCATGATTGTGGCCGATGCGGGCTATGGGGTGATTCTCTTGGGGATTTCCCTTTTTCTGTGGTGGAAATTTAGGAAAAAAAGTGCCTTGGGTAGAAGGATCATTAAACTCAGCATCTGTCTTTCTATTGGTTGTATCATTTGGGGTTTGCTCCTCGTCTCTTTCTTTGGCATCGAGTTTCCCCCCGATAGCAAATGGGGCAAATGGTCGCTCGTCAATATCCTTGCCGAAAAAAGAGCTGCCTATGTGATCCAACAGAAAGGAGATATGTATCAGACTCTCGTCAAACAGTACCCTCAGATAGCAGAGACCACATCGCCCACTTCGTTCTTGCTCGCTGCTAAAGAGGAGAAAAAAGGAAAAACCGAGTACCCGATTTTAAAAGATTTTTCCGATACGGTTCTCCTTGAGCTCGTTCTTTTCTTAGGAACCATCCATATTATCCTCTCTTTTTTGCGCTATGTCGATAAGAACTGGGCGGGGATTGGGTGGGTCATCTTTATGATTGGAGGTTATCTCTATTTTCCCTCACTTGTAAAGACGATTTCTTTTGCCAACTATCTCTTTGGAATTCCGAAAGAGACTGGAGCCCAGATCGGTTTTTATTTGATTTGGATCGGCTTGGGGCTAGCGGTCGTATTGGCGTTGATTCAACGTCGTTTAAAAGGGGCGGCAGAGATCATGCAGGTGATCGGGGTCTTTGCCGATGTGATGAGCTATTTGCGTATTTATGCCCTCTCGTTGGCAGGTGTAATTATGGCACAGACTTTTAACCAGATTGGTACTCAAATCCCAATAATCATCGGGATTTTGATCATCCTAGCTGGACACCTCATCAATTTTGTACTGGCTCTGATGGGGGGGCTCATCCATGGTTTGCGACTTAATTTTATCGAATGGTATCACTATAGCTTTGAAGGTGGAGGACGCCGCTTCCGCCCTCTTTCAAAGTTAAAAATAAATTAAATAGGAGAAAAACAATGGACTTTGGCGTTTTAGGTCCCGCTCTCGTTTTGGGATTAGCGATGATAGGGAGCTCAATTGGTTGCGGGATTGCTGGCATGGCATCCCACGCTGTAATGGCAAGGATAGACGAGGGTCACGGCAAACTGATTGGTATGTCTGCCATGCCTTCTTCTCAAGCGATCTATGGTTTTATTTTGATGATTTTGATGAAAGGGGCGATCGACGATAAATCGCTCTCTCCTCTTGGAGGAGTCGGCATTGGTTTAAGCGTTGGATTGGCTCTGTTATTCTCCTCTGTCTATCAGGGTAAATGTTGCGCTACTGGGATACAAGCTTCTGCAAAACAACCCGCGATCTATGGGAAGTGCTTTGCAGCTATTGGTATTGTAGAATCATTTTCGTTGTTTGCCTTTGTCTTTGCGCTCCTTCTTTTTTAGTAGTGTATTCCTGGGGCTATGTGCCTTATGGGGATGCTCTCGACCAACTTATGTGAGGGCTAGGCTAGAGGAATTGAGGCCTATCTATTTGGCTTCCTTTCATCTAGGTACGCCAGATCCGGCTCTTTCTTGGTTTGAAGGGGAGCAGCTCGTAGTGCGATGGAAGTTGCTCCCCGAAAGCTTATCGGGAGTGCAAGGTAGAGCTTGGCTCCGTTTTTGCGACTATTCTGTCTGCGAACTCTCTTTTCCTGTGTTGGGAAGGCAGGGTTATTGGCGGTACCGCCTTTTAGCCGATGAGTATTTTTGTAAAGGAGGCATCCTCTCTTACAAAATTGAAATTGGCAACGATGAGAATGTGATTGCGAGTACGCGCCATCATCTTTGGGCCGATATCATCGATGTTAACGCCTCTTGCTCTAGTTGCTCATAACCCCATTTGACTAGCCTTTCCGTTGTGTTCCAATCGATGCAAGGGTCGGTGACCGAGACTCCATATTGGAGCGAAGAAACAGGACCAACGGGTTGATGCCCTTCTTGGAGATAACTCTCGAGCATGATTCCTGCAATGGAATCGTTGCCCTCTCTGATCTGATGGATGACCGAAGAGAAGGCCTGCGTTTGCAAATGGTGCATCCGATTGCAGTTATCATGAGAGCAGTCGACGACGAGCCGCCCTCTTAATCCTGCCCGCTGCAATTTTTTTTTCGCTGTTTCTATCGAGAGAGCGTCGTAATTCGTGCTACATTCTCCTCCTCGAAGGACAAGGTGGCAATGGGGATTACCTTGTGACGAGATGCGAGAGAGTTCCCCATTAGAATTGATTCCAAGATAAGTATGAGGGTAATTCACCGAAAGGAGGGCGTTAATGGGATTATCTACATTCCCATCGGTTGTGTTTTTGATGCCGATAGGCAAGGGGAGGGTGGCAGCGAGTTGGCGGTGAGGCGGAGAGGTGCTAGTGCGGGCCCCGATGCAGCCCCACGTGACGAGATCATAGAGGTAAGGGGAGGTGTTAATTTCTAGAAATTCTGTTGCCGTAGGTAGCTGTAATTCGGCAAGGGCGAGAAGTAAATTGCGCGAAAGGGTCAAGCCCGTTTTAATGTCATGAGAACCATCGATGTAAGGATCGTACAGTAACCCTTTCCATCCATAAACCGTCCGAGGCTTTTCAAAATAGGCGCGCATGACGATGAAAAACTTCTCTTTCACTTCATCGGCTAAAGCACGTAATTTATGCGCAAACTCCAACGCAGCTTGCGTATCGTGAACCGAACAGGGACCGATGATGAGGAGAATCCTGGGGTCGGTCCCTTGGAGGATATCGATGATCGTGCGACGGCTATTTTCGATAAAATTATAAAAAAATGCACTGGCAGGTGAGGCATTGCGAAGTTCCAGGGGGGTCGGGAAAGAGTACTGCAAGTGGATTGGCGCCTCTTAAAAGCAGGTTTCTGCAAGTTCTGAACCTTACCAAAGGAGGAGTTTATTTTCAAATCTGCCATATGGAACATCTGCGGTTGGGAGGAATTGACTCTATTTTGTATAATCGCGCCTTTTAATTGAGGATGGTATGGAAAGCACACTAAAACTACTGGTCAGTTGGATATGGCAACCTCTGTTTATTTTGCTCGTTGGCACTGGCCTTTTCTTTACCATCGCTCTTCGAGGGCTACAATTTAGGAAGTTGAAATATTCACTCAAATTAGCTTTCACTCATAGCGATGATAAAGCCGAAGGCGATATCTCTCATTTTCAAGCTCTAATGACCTCTTTAGCAGCGACGATTGGCATCGGCAATATCGCTGGGGTGGCCACAGCTCTTGCGACAGGAGGGTTAGGAGCTCTTTTTTGGCTTTGGATCACCGCACTGATCGGCATGGTGGTAAAGTATGGAGAAGCTCTTCTTGCAATCCAGTATCGGATCACAGACGGACGAGGAGAGATGGCTGGAGGTCCGATGTATTATATTGAAAAGGGATTGAAATGGAAAAATCTTGCCATGGTGTTTGCTTTTTTTGGAGCGATCACAGCCCTTTTTACAGGAAATATCGTTCAGTCTCACTCTATTGCAACAGCTATCAGCTACTCTTTTCCCGTCAATGCTTGGATAACTGGTGGCATCTTGGCATTAGCAACAGCCCTCGTCTTGATAGGGGGTATTAAATCGATTGGCAATGTCGCCTCTGTATTAGTTCCTTTTATGGCGATTTTTTACATTTTGGGTAGCGTGGTGATTCTGGTTTTCAAATGCCAGTTCTTACCCATGGCTTTGTTAGAAATTGTGAAAAGCGCCTTTGCAGGACAGGCCATGATGGGTGGTTTTGCCGGTTCAACTGTTATGATGGCCATTCAGATGGGGGTGGCTCGGGGCATTTTCTCGAATGAATCGGGGCTCGGCAGTTCTCCCATCGCGGCTGCAGCGGCTAAAAGTGATATGCCAGCAAGGCAGGCTCTCATTTCGATGACGGGAGCTTTCCTTTCTACCATTGTCTGTACCTTCACAGGTCTTGCTATCGCCGTAACACAAGTGATGGGGCGCCAGGGGCCACAGGGCGAAGTCCTCAATGGTTCTCCTTTGACTATTGCTGCCTTTCAAGAAGTTCTCCCCTTTGGGGAGTATATTGTCATTATTGGCAGCATCCTCTTTGGTTACTCGACCATTATCGGTTGGGCTTATTATGGAGAAAAATGTTGCGAATATCTTTTAGGTACAAAATCCGTCATGGCTTATAGGATCATCTTTTCTGCGTTAGTCTGTATCGGAGTGGCTCTACCCCTCGAGATTGTGTGGGGACTAGCCGATATTGCCAATGCTTTTATGGCTCTACCTAATCTCATTGGTTTACTCGGACTCTCCAAAGTTATTATTTCGCAGACAAGCACCTTTTTTCAGGTCGTCGATCGGAAAGTTTCTCCTTCTACTCTTGGGTGAGCTGCGTTTCGATGGTTTCGAGCACCTTTTCTGTTTGGAAGAGAAGGGCTTTTTGCCTTTCAATTAATTCCGGATTGGCTTTTTTTAAGAACTGGGGGTTGGAGAGTTGTTCTTTAAGCCGCCCTCTGTCTTGAGCGAGGCGGAGTTTTTCTTTGATCAACCTCTCTTTTTCTTGCTCTTTTAATTCTTCAGGCAAGGGAATCACCACCTGAAGGGTGGAGACACTCCCGCGCGAGCTAAAAGTAAGGAGAGGAGCTTGTTCAGTAAAGGCGAGGTTGTCGATTTTTATCAAGCCGAGGAGGATCTTTCTATTCTCTTCAGCTAACGCAAATGAGGGATCGTCTTTTTTTCCCACGATGAACACATCGGTCGCAAGATAAGAGGGGATCTTCATCTCGCCTCGAATATTGCGGATGGTGTAGAGAAGCGCATCGATAAATGCAAAGGTCTTTTCGATCTCCGGTTGAATATCGCTCTCATCGATAACCTTAGGGAAGGGAGCCACCATGCAAGCCACGGAAGAGAGGGCTTCTAGAGTGGTACGCGTATAAGGATCGATCGTTTTTTCGCTAAAAGGAGCAGAAAATCGCTCTTTCAATAGCTGGAACAATTCTTCGGTGATAAAGGGAGCCATAGGGTGAAGAAGGCGCACGGCATTGCACAAAATGGCGATGAGCAGTTTCTGCTTTGTTTTTCTATCTTGGGGAGTATCAGCTTTCCCAAAGAGAACCGGCTTGGCTGTTTCGACATAATAAGCGCAAAATTCCTTCCAGAAAAACTCGTAAGCGGCAAGAGCTGCTTTATCGAAAGAGTAGCTCTCCAAGGCCTCTCCTACTTTGCGATTAATATCGTTGAGGCGAGATAAGATCCAGCGATCTTCGAGCTTGAGTTCTGCTTTGACAATTCCGCTTGCGAATTCTTCCGCTGTCAAATCTTCGGTGTTTAACAAAACAAAACGAGCGCCATTCCAAATTTTGTTTGCAAAATTTTTAAATTCTTCAAAACGACGATAATCGAGATCGATCTGTGGGGTTTGGTTGGCAATAGAACAAAGCGTCATGCGCATCGCATCAGTGCCATAATCGGCTATGAGATCGAGGGGATCGATCACATTCCCTTTGGATTTGGAGAGTTTTTCCCATTTCGAGGAGACATCGGGGGGAACGGGTTTGCCTCTATCAAATTCTTTTCTTTCATTTCCAGAAATATAGAGAGTTTCTCCCAGCTCTGTGGTACGCCAATACGATTTCCCATAAATGAGGCCATGTAGGAACGTTTCCGGAAAGGGAACTTGCCCAGTTGCAAAGAGACCCATGCCGATCATCCTCGCCACCCAAAAGAAAAGGATGTCGTGACCGGTGACGAGCACGGCATTGGGATAAAAAGTTTTAAAATCATCCGATCTGTCGGGCCATCCCAAAGTGGAGAAGGGCCAAAGGGCAGAAGAGAACCAGGTATCGAGGACATCTTCATCTTGCACCCATTGATTAGGCTGCTTCTCTACTTCAGGGGGAAGGCCAGGTCCATCATAACAGATCATCTGTTGGTGGTCGTTAACATGGTACCAAACAGGTATGCGATGCCCCCACCAAAGTTGCCGACTGATACACCAATCGCGTAAGTTATCGATCCAATGGAAATAGGTATGCTCCCAAGTGTTGGGAAGGATTTTCACCCTTTTTTCTTTGACAGCGTCTCGAAGAAGTAGGCGGAAAGAGTCCATTTTCACGAACCATTGCTTCGACAAATAGGGTTCTAAGACAGCTTTCGAACGATACGATACTCCAACGCGTAGAGTATAAGTGTCGATTTTCTCTACCAATCCCTGCTCTCTCATCCATTCGATGATAAGGTCTCTCGCCTCTTCGCGAGTCATGCCTGCGTAGACTCCTCCCTGTTCGTTGATTTTTCCATCAGGGGTGAGGACGTTGATAAAAGGAAGATTATGCCTCGTACCGATCTGGTAGTCGTTGAAATCGTGTGCGGGGGTGATTTTTACCATGCCAGAGCCAAACTCGGGGCTCACATAGTGGTCGGCGATAATGGGGATCACTCGCTCAGTGAGAGGATGGCGGACCGACTTTCCAATCAGAGAGAGATAGCGGGTATCTTTGGGGGAGACTGCAATGGCTGTGTCGCCGAGCATCGTCTCAGGGCGCGTAGTTGCAATGACGGCATAGCCAGAACCATCGACCAACGGATACCTGAAATAATAAAGGTGAGCTTCTCTCTCTTCGTGTTCCACTTCATCATCTGCGAGGGCAGTTTGGGTCAAAGGATCCCAGTTTACGAGGTAATTCCCTCGGTAGATGAGTCCCTGATCGAAAAGCATTTTGAAAATGGTGCGCACCGCTCGGTTGCACATCTCATCCATAGTAAAATGAAGGCGCGACCAGTCGAGGGAGCAGCCGAGTTTTTTGAGTTGATCGATGATATTTTGTTCTTTTTCCTCTTTCCATTTCCAGACGATCGATAGGAATTCTTCTCGCGAGAAGTCTTTGCGCCTTTTTCCTTGAGTTTTCAGGAGATGGCGCTCCACCACGGTTTGGGTAGCTATTCCTGCGTGGTCGGTCCCTGGTATCCAAAGAGCCTCATAACCACTCATCCGCTTCCAGCGGATGAGGACATCTTGCAACACATTCACTAATGCATGCCCCATATGGAGCACGCCTGTCACGTTGGGTGGAGGGATAACAATGCAATAAGGTGGTTTGCCCGAGTGTGCATTGGCTTTAAAGAGTTCTTTTTCTTCCCAAAAAGTATACCACTTCGATTCGGTTTTTTTAGGATCATACGATTTAGGTAAACTCATGGGGTGTATGATACCTCAAAATGAGGTCTCTAGCAAGCTTTCGAAAAAAAGAGCCGTGCACAGCAGCCCATCCGTTGGAATTCCTTCGCGGATCGATCTCAAGAGCTCCTCCCTAGTAAAAAGATGGGTTTCGAAGATTTCGGAAGGCTCAGGCGTAGGGTCTGCTACTTTGAGCGCACCTTTGCCTTTGAAATAGATGATTTTTTGAATGGCTATTCCTGGAAAGGGGTAAGCCTCGCCTAAATAGATGATTTCCTCTGCTCGGTAGCCAGTCTCTTCGAGAAGCTCGCGGGCGGCTCCCTCATGGCTCTCTTCTTCCTCATCTTTCGCTCCTCCAGGACAGCTTAAGAGAAATTGTCCCGTTGGGTGGCGGTACTCTTTATTGATGATGTATTTTCCCTCGGGAGTTTGGGCTAACACCATCAGAGCAACGGGAGCAGTGACAAGGGTATAGAAATTCTTTAGTTTGTTATTTCTCGGGTAGCGCAGCTTCTCCTTTTGTACGACAAAAAATCCATCGTGGACAATTTCAATCCCCTCATTTGAGGGGACTTCATTCGACAAAGGCGACATATTCTTTCCTTTCTAAAGAACGGTAGTAGGTCTCTTTTTCTTGATCTCCCGCACAGACATAAAAGAGAGTGAGCTGGCGGTAGAGGGCTCTTCGTTCCCATAAGAAAGAGTACTGAACCCAGTTATCGAGTTTGCCGATGAGGAAATGAGAGAGAAGTGTCCACGAACGGGGGAAAGGGGTCTCCATCACCCCGGCGAAGTGGATCATGGCAATTTCTTCTCCTTCTGTCATATAGAGATAACAGCCAAACAGAGTGTGTAAAATGGTCGTCTCTTGATTGAGTAACTCCAAGGGGTAGTGGGAAAAAATCTCTTCTGCTTCTTGTCCATTTTCTTGTTTGAGAAAAGCCCAGATACGCAAAGCATCTAAAGCAATCCGCCTCTCTTCCGAAAGAGGATATCGGCTTATTTTTTTTGCCAGTGGCTCTACCTCCTCTTCTTGATCTTCGGCGATGGCTTTTTCCAAAAGTGCTGTGATGGTGCGAAATTCACGGCATCCGATAGTTTTTAGTTGGAGGGAGATAAAAGATTCTATTCCCTTTTTAACAGAATCTTCTTCAGCAATGAGAAGAGGACGCAACAAAGCGAGTGTCTCTTGGAGTTTATCCTCGTTTCTTTTCGCAAGAGCTTCCATCACGTTTTCAGCTAAATGGAAGGCTCCCAATTCGATGAGGCTAAAGCAAATGTTTCCTGCAAGTGAGACGTCGAAATGTTTGAGGGAGTTGAGCTCTTCAAAGATTTCGACAAATCCCCAAGCTTGTCCTAACCAGAAAGCCAAAGGCGCTGCGAATAGGAGCTCAACTCGTTTTTCTTCTTCCTTATCTTTGTAAGCCCCAATCATTTCGGCAACAATAGGGTTTTCGAGAAAAGGGAGCGATTCCCAATGGGCGATCAAGTGTTTAAAAAGACGTTTTGTGTCGGCTTTTTGGGCCACTTCCGGAAGATGGCGAAGGGCAATCAGGATGAGGCGATAAGCCAAGGGACGGTTGTTTTGGGAGCTTTCATGCATCCGGTAGATCACCTGTTCTTGGATCGGTTCGATCAGGGGATGGTGGGGGTAACGCCTTAGGGCTAGCTCGAGGCAATTGATCTCTTCGTTGTAGTCGTGGATCGCTTCATAAACAAGGGCTTTCCCAAGGTATTCTAAAGGGGCGCCTGGAGTGTGGTGCAGCTTAGCAAATTCATCCAGAGCCAGAGAAAAATAGAAAGAGGAGCTCTCCTTTTCTTTAGCTGCTTTTGCCTGCTCGATCAAGGTAACTCCTGCTCTGAAAAGTGCTTCTCTTCCTTCGGCATGGCCACCAAAAGAGGAACCGATTCTTCTATACTCGGCTAACGCGCGTACGTAATCTTTGCTTGCTAAGAACGCATCGGGGATGGCAAGACAGCTGACTTGAAGATTTTGGCTCCCCAAGGAGAGAATAATCTCGCCCATTTGAAAGTTAGCATCTTTCGCTAATATTCCAATATGGGTACCCACAAGAGGGAGGTAGCTTAAATAAGTGAACTGTTTTACCCCATTCAAAGTGAAATGAATGTTGGTCCCCTGCTTTTCTATTAATATTTTATGCCACTGTTTTCTCTTGAGATGCACCCCAGGGACATGCATCACTTCTACCGTGTTTCTGAAGAGATAAGCACCGGGGCTTTCATCGCTTCCCAACCAAAGGCAGTATCCCTCTAAAGGCTCTTCCCGTTCCGCTGTTTCCGGGATGCAAAGGAGAAAACCTATACCAGTACCCATTTCGTCGATGTAGACTTCGGTTTCCATCCTTAGATGTTCTCCAAAAGAGGCGTTGGAGATCGACATATAGACCCATTCTGCTGCTTCAATGGTTTGGGTGAGGGCCACATGTTTAGAAATCAATACATGCTCTTGGAATTCCCAATCTCTCTTGTCATCTAATTTTAGTTTAGCGGTTTCGAACCAGACCGCTCGTCCTTCCATATAGCTGAGAAGTTGTGAGATAAGTTCTTCTACACTTCCTATGCGCCGTTGAGGTTCTTTTTCGAGACATTTTTTTACTAGAGAAGAGAGCAGAGGGGGGACGTCGCGATAAGGTGCGATCTCTTCGGGTTCAACGAGTTGCTCGAGGTGGGCATATTTCTGAAAGTCGGATAGGGAAGAGCGTTCAAAGGGAAGCTGAAGAGTCAAAATTTGATAGAGGATGATTCCTAAAGCGTAAATATCGCTTTGTACAGAAGCTGCTGCCCCTTTCGCCCTTTCTGGAGACATATAGGCGAGAGTCCCCACAATTTTTCCAGGATGGGTGATTTCTGCAGGGAAATCGGGGATTTCAATAGAGGGGAGATCGCTTCCTTGGATCGGCTGGGCGAGTCCCCAATCGAGAAGGATGACCTCGCCAAATTCTCCGACGAGGATGTTTTCTGGTTTCAAATCGCGGTGTAAAATACCATGGGAGTGTGCATAGGCAATGGTTTGACAGATGCTGATAAAAATGGGGAGAAGGGCGGCAATCGAATCTTCTTTTGATGGAGGGGTTTTCCGCGATTTTTCTTTCGCTTCCTTTAAGATTAATTTTAAATTCTTTCCCTTCACATAGGGCATGGTGTAGTAGAGCTCATCACCTTGATCGTGAATGGTAAAAATGGAAATTACCCCCGGGTGGGTGAGTTGAGCTGTGATTTTTGCCTCTCTTAAAAGGCGGTCTTTGATGACTTGGTGATTTTTAAGATCGTCGCGGATTTTCTTCAAAGCGATCTTTCTTTCACAGACGGGATCATAGACGAGGAGGACCTCTCCCATTCCCCCTTTTCCAATTCTCGAAAGAATGGCATAAGGTCCGAGGGAAGTGGCTACGGCTTTATTACTTTCTTTCTCATCTTTTTCCATCATCATGAAAAAGTATAGCGGAATCGAGAATTTTCATTAGAGGGTTAAAAACAGTTCAATAATATGTAGACATATATAGACAAAAATATTATTTTGTCATTCATGAAACTGAGTGATTGGGCAAAACGACAAGGAGTCAGCTACAGAACAGCCTGGAGATGGTTTAAGTCTGGCAAACTTCCGGTGCAATCAAAGCAATTACCTTCAGGAACAATTCTTCTTTTTGAAGAAGAAAATTCCAAATCTGATGTAGCTATCTATGCAAGAGTTTCTTCATCAGATCAAAAGAATGATTTGGATAGGCAAGTCGCGAGATTAGTCGCTTTTGCGAATGAAAGTGGGCTCAAGGTGTCAAAAACAGTAACTGAAATTGGTTCAGGTTTAAACGGCCATCGACCTAAATTGATGAAATTACTTTCAGATCTCACAGTGCACACTATTTTAGTTGAACATCGAGATCGGCTGATGCGTTTTGGCGTGGAATATGTAGAATCCAGTTTGATTGCTCAAGGTAGACAGCTTCTAGTTGCGGATTCGGGAGAACTAAAGGATGATCTTGTGCAAGATATGATTGAAGTGCTTACCTCTTTTTGTGCTCGATTGTATGGAAGACGTTCGGCTAAAAATAAAGCCAAAAAAGCAATAGAAACTATTCAAAATGCAAATTAAAAAAGCGTATCGATACGAATTAAAACCCAATGTAGAGCAACGAATAACTCTTGCAAAACATGCAGGAGCAGCCCGTTTTGCTTATAATTGGGGGTTAAAACAAAGAATTGACCTCTACGAGAAAAACAAAACTTTTACCAATGCAATAGAACAACATCGACTTCTTAATAGTCTGAAAGAACACGAGCTTTCATGGATGTACGAAGTATCTAAATGCGCATCCCAAGAAGCACTTCGCGATTTAGACCGTGCCTTCAAAAACTTTTATCGCAACTTTAAACAAAATAAGCCAAACGGCTTTCCTAAGTTTAAAAAGAAAGGGATTCAAGATCATTTTCGATTGACCGGAACAATTAAGATTGATGAGAAAAAAATTCAATTGCCTCGTCTTGGAGTCCTGCGCCTAAAAGAACTATCTAAAGTGAAAGGAAGAATTCTATCAGCAACGGTATCAAGGCAAGCAGATCGATGGTTTGTAAGCCTTCCGGTAGAAGAAGAAGTAGAACCCGCAAAGCCTCGTGAAGCCCCTATTGGAATTGATGTCGGACTGTCATCATTTATTACGACCTCGGATGGGTTAAAGATAGCAGCCCCTAAACCATTAAAAAAAGCCTTAAAAAAATTAAAGCAATTAAGCAAAGAGCATAGTCGTAAACAGAAAGGTTCTCAAAATCGTAAGAAATCGGCATGCCGTTTAGCAAAACATCACTATAAAATAAGCAATCAACGCAGAGATTTTCAGCACAAACTCTCAACATCATTGACGAAAACCAAGTCAGTGATGGTGATAGAGGATTTAGACGTAAAAAGAATGCTGAGAGAGAAGAGATTTAATAGGCATATTTCCGATGTAGGTTGGGCAGATTTTATGCGCATGTTAGAATATAAGGCAGGATGGTATGGATCAACGA
>JBIOXR010000076.1:0-3110 GCA_044869735.1 Chlamydiales bacterium | reverse complement strand
GAGGCTCTATAGACACTGCTTTGTTGAAGATCTCCTTTAGCCTCTTTGATCTTAGCATCATAGGCAATGCGGAAATAGATAAAAGAATCAATTAACAAAGGAAGAGCAAGTACCAAGAAGGTCACCATCAAAACGCGTAAAGGGAAAGACTTTTTTAGCATCCTTACACCATTCTCATCACAATCAGAGAAATATCGTCATGTTGTGGCACTTTGCCCACAAAGTTGTTCACTTCAGCAATTAACCGATCTGCTATTTCCTTGGCTGTTCCTTTGCCATTTTTTTCTAAGAATTGCACAATTCTTTCCTCTGAAAATTGTTCAAAGGCTGCGTTATGGGCCTCTGTAATGCCATCTGTATAGAAAAGGACAATATCCCCTGATTCAAGTTTGATTTTTTGAGGGGAAACCTCTTTTATTTCTTGCAATCCCAAAGCCGTCCCCCCCGCAGGAAGCACCACAACCGACCCGTCTTTGTGTCTGACGATGGGAGGGTTATGACCTGCAGATGTATAGGAGAGTTCCCCGCCTTGGAATTTTCCTAAAAGAGCAGTAATGAACATCCCTGTATCGCCGGCATCTTGGACAAAAAGATGGTTTGCGTTGGCATGGAGGTGTTCGACATTATCTAGGACACGGGCAAAAATTCTAAAACTGCTTCTCACACTTAAAGAATAAAAACAGGCGCTGACTCCTTTCCCCGAAGCGTCGGCCATAATCAGAAAAAGAGGGCCATCTTTTACAATTACATCGAAGAAATCGCCTCCGACCTCTTTGGCTGGTATATATCTTCCAGCAAGATCGACACCGGGAAAAGAGGGCATTTGTTGTAGAAGTAGGCTCTCTTGCGCTTGTCTGCCAATTTTTAGCTCTTGGGCATAAGCCTCTCTTTGCGCCTTCTCTTTTTGGACGGCTTGTTCCTTTTCAAGGAGAGTATCGATCATCTCATTAAAAACAATCCCGAGATCGTTGATTTCAAATCCCATTTTATCAGGAATGTAGCGAGCGGCCAGATTTCCTTTTTGTATCTCTCCCATCGTTTGGCTCAATCGTTTCATCGGCAGAGATAACCGATAGGTGATTAAAAAGGCCAAAAGACTCCCTATCACTAAAATAAGGCCATAGCTCCCATAAGTTTTCAAAAAGTTGCGAAGAGGAGTCTTATAAATGTTGTCTTGAGATGCAAAAACTAGCAAATAGAGATCGCTCCCCTCGATTTTTTTCATATAGGCGATTTGCCTTTGTCCATTGAAATTGAAAATAAAATAGGGGTAACCAATGTCATAGGAGATCGCGAGAGGATGCTTTGCTAAGAGCTTTTCAACAAACGGCTCTTGAGTGAAAATCAACCTTTTCTTGTGTAGAGAAATAGGCTCGAAGTAATTGAACTCGAGTTTGGGATTGGAGGAGGCCAGTACGACGGTATTGGGAGACAGTAAGGCTAGATCGACACGGTACCTATCGATATCGGCCTTGAGGAAGTTTTTGATCTCATCCGAAATGACTTGACTGATCAAGAGAACCCCAACAGGTTCTTCGGTTCCTTCCTTAAAAACCACTCGCCCGAGTATGAAAATCGGCTGTAGGCTCTTAGGGTCGAAGATGACATAAGAAAAATAACCTCTCTCATAATCGTCGGGAGAATAAATATCGACCAATTCCATGAAATTGGCATAATCTTTGCCCAGAGTAGAGGGTTGGTTGGAAGCAACAATGACGTACCTCCCCTCGGGCGTGAGCTTTAAAAATAAAATTTCGTCGACATCGGCCGTAGCACTAAGCTGAGCTAATTTCTGATTGGTCGCTTCATTAGGGGCAGAGGGAAATTCCTTTCTCAGATTAAAAAAATATTCGACCATTAAAAGGAATGGCTTTTTTACTGGCTGCAGCTCAGCGAGGGGGATCTCCCTTGTACGAGAAACTTCGAGAAGGTATCGTTTGGCCTCTTCGATCGCATGTTCATAACTCCTTTGGACGATAATAAAAGAATCGATTAAAAGAGGGAGGGCAAGGAGGATAATGCTTAAAAGCAATAAACGAAATGCCAGAGACTTTCGAAAAGGAACGCCCATAACTTTCTCGCCCTATTTTTTGGAAAATACCTGAGGAAGATGATAAAAGAAACACCCAAAATCCTAACCAGCCTTCAAAATCCTCTCGTCAAACATTGGGTCAAGCTCCGAGAAAATAAAACTTATAGACAGACTCAAAAAACCGCTTTGATCTCAGGAAAAAAATTAGTCGAAGAGATAGGCAAAATCTTTCCTCTTCTATCTTTGATTATTCTTGTTGATACGCCTCTTCCTTCTGTTTTCAAGAAATCTACAGTGTATCGCGTCACTGAAGAGATTTTAAAAAAGGTGACGGGTCTGGCTCAACCAGAAGCCATAGCCGCTGAAGTTCCCTTGCCTTCCTTACAGCATCTCAAGGGCAAAAATAAGATTGTAGCTTTGGACCAAATTTCTGATCCCGGCAACCTTGGCACTCTCGTCAGAAGCGCCCTAGCGTTAGGTTGGGAAGGGGTCTTTTTACTGCCAGGATGCGTCGACCCCTTCAATGAAAAAGCGATTAGGGCTTCTAAAGGAGGTGTTTTCTCCCTTCCCATGCAAACAGGGAGTTGGGAAGAGCTAGAGAAGCTCATTCATTCAAATAAACTCCGTCCTTATGTTGCAGATATAGAAGGCATCCCCTTTTTTACTTTAACCTATCCAAAAAAGCTCCTTCTCGTTCTTGGGAATGAAGCACACGGCCCCTCTCTAAAAGGGAAACAAGCAGGAGAGAAAATCACAATTCCCATGAAGGAAAAAATGGAATCGCTCAATGTCGCTGTGGCAGGAGGAATTCTAATGCATTACTTATCGCTATGAGAGAGAAACACGAAGATCCTTTTACCCGCAAAGAACGTCGAGCCGAAAGAAAATTCGCAAAAAAACGAGACCGCTCGAAATATAAAAAGACCGATTTTCATAAAAGGGCAAAAGCCCTTGAGGAAGAGATCAAAGAAAAATTATCCAAAAAAGAAGAACTCTTCCGTGGAAGAGTTCTTTCGATTCGCCCTGAAGAAATTTCGGTGGAATACAAGGGCAAGGTATATGCCTGCACCTTACGAGG
>JBIOXR010000075.1:0-10429 GCA_044869735.1 Chlamydiales bacterium | reverse complement strand
GTCCTCGTCGACACGAACCCATACAAGCTCGAACAGATCGGCAGAGAACTCGACGTCGTGACCCGGGTGGGCTCAGGAACCGATTGGGAGCTACTCGAAGAGTTGATGGAGTTCAACCCCGATCTGTTAATTGCCCTCACCAATGATGACGAAACAAACCTTGTAGCTTGCACGATTGCAAAAAGCCTTGGGTACCCTCAAACAATATGCAAAGTGAGAAGCAATAAATTTCTTCTCCGTTCCAGATTGAATTTTGAACAACTCTTCTCGGTTGATCATTTGATCAGTCCCGAAAAGTTAACGGCGAATGCCATTGCGAATATGATTCTCATCCCCGATTCGATTGCAACGGAAAATTTTGCCAACGGCTCAGTGCAGATGCGCACGGTAAACATCCCAGTCCAATGGAAAAAAGGTGGAGTTCCCCTCTCCCACAGAGAAAAACTTCAAATACCCGAAAAAATTATGGTGGGTCTCATCCGCCGGGGAATGGGACCAAAAGAAAAACTTCTCTTTCCCCATGGAAACGACACCTTGGAACCACAAGATGAAGTGACCTTTATCGGTGAAGTCGATTCTGTGATTCAACTCCATAAATTTTTGGGAACAACCCCTGTCAAGCCGGCTTCGGCCATCATTGCAGGCGGTTCTTTGATTGGAGTCTATTTGGCAAAACTTCTCGAGGGCAACGGAGTTGCAGTGCGCATAATCGAAAAAGATTACGACAAATGCACGGCTCTTTCTCTGGCTCTTCCTTCATCTACCATCATCCACCACGACGCTACTGATTTGCGTTTTCTCCGCTCGGAAGGGGTCGGAGAAACGGATGCTTTCATTAGTTGTACCAGAAATGATGAGATCAATTTCCTTGCTGCTACAGCAGCTAAAGAATTAGGGTGTCCTAAAGCTATTATTTCCTTATCCGATACAGCCTATATTCCCCTCGTTGCACGATTGGGAATCGACCAAGCGGCCTCCCCTCGCATCAATGTGGCTAATAAAATACTCTCCATTGCCAGAGAAAAAACCATCTCTTCTATGGTCTCTCTTTATGGCAATCGAGCGGAGGTGATGGAAGTGAAAGTCTCGATGGATTCAAAAATCGCAGGTATTCCCATCCATGAGCTTGGCCCCCATCTTCCCAATGATTTTCTCGTTGCCGTCATACAAAGCAGAGGACGCGTTTTCATCGCCAATGGAAGTCGGGTTCTCTCTCCTGGCGATACCGTCATCGTGATAAGCAGTCCCAAGTATACGCATGAAATTAAGAAACTCTTCTAATCTTGTTCGAGGCCTAAGGCATGCTTTATAGGGATATTTCCCGTACTCTCTCCTTTTTTTTGTTTTGGCTGGCTCTTCCTCTGGCATTTCCTCTCGTCATAGCAATCTATTGCGAATGGATTGCCCCCTCGGGAAGATATCCCCAACCGCCTGCTGCCATGGCTTTTTTAATCACCATCGCCTTAACACTTTGTTTGGGTTATTTTTTTCGTCTCCTAGGCAAAAATAGCGTTGGTCATCTTTTTAGGAGAGAGGCGCTACTTTTAGTGTTGATTGTCTGGTTTCTCACTCCTGCCGTGAGTGCCTTACCTTTTTATCTCAACGGAACTTTCCGAAACCCCTTAAACGCCTATTTTGAGGCAGTGTCGGGTTTTACCACGACCGGAGCCACAACAATGGAGGCGAAAAAATTCGACCCTGAAACCGGAGGTGAAATTCCGATTGAAGCCACATTTTGCGTAGGAGAGCCTGTTCTTTATTCCTATTATGGCACGATTGAGCCCGTACGAAGTGCTGACGGGGCTATTCTACTCGAGGGCATCGAGGCTGTGAGTCCAGCTCTGCTCTTTTGGAGAAGTTTTACTCAATGGTTAGGGGGCGGTGGAATCATCGTTCTTTTTGTGGCGATCCTTCCCGCTTTAGGTGTAGGTGGTAAAATCCTCTACCAAACAGAGGTGACAGGTCCAAGTAAAGAATCGATGACGCCTCGTATTAAAGAGACGGCTAGCCAATTGTGGAAAATCTATCTAGGACTGACCCTTGCTCAGGTTTTCCTTCTAATACTCACCAACAAACAGATGCCTCTCTTTGATGCCATTACTCTTTCTTTTTCGACGATTTCAACAGGGGGAATGTCCATCAAAACGGATAACATTGCCTATTACAACAATATCTACACAGAAGGAGTCGTTCTTCTCTTCATGATCCTCGGAAGCATTAGTTTCTCCATCTATTTCTTCTGCATGAGAGGAAAATTCAGTCGTTTGAACGACCCTGAATTAAAAGTCTTTCTGACGATCTTGGTTTTGATTTCGGCTTTCGGTGCCTATCAACTTTATCGTACGCCCATTGAAGGAGTCCTTAACGAACCTCCAACGGCCTCCTACACCCTAGGCCAATCGATCCGCTACGGCGCTTTTCAGATGGTCTCTGCTATCACTTCGACGGGGTTCACTAGCATTAATTACAAACTCTGGCCCTTTTCGAACCAAGTACTCCTCTTTATTGTCATGTTCATTGGCGGCATGGCAGGATCAACAGCCGGAGGTTTAAAGGTCATCCGCCTCCAAATGTTTTTTAAGATCATGCTCCATAAAATCGAATCGATCTTTCGCCCCGATACGGTGCGCACCTATCGGATAGGATCGAGCATCATCGACCAAAAAGTGGGAATGACTGTCTTGTGTTATTTTTTGGTCGCAGCCGCCCTTACTATCCTGGGAACATTTCTTCTCGTAATCGATGGCGTCGATCCTGAAACCAGCCTTACAGCCATTGGTAGTTTGATCAACAACGTAGGCATTGCCTTCCGTATGGCGGGGCCAGAATATTCTTTTGCTTTCCTTTCTAACTTCGGCAAACTCCTTGGTTCCCTTTGGATGATTGCAGGCCGTCTCGAATTTTTTGCCGTACTCATCGCACTAATTCCCGCTTTCTGGAGAGGGCGGTAATTTATATATCTTTAAATTTTTCTTTTTCTATAATAAATCTTTCAAACACTCACTTTGGAGGTTCTATGAAAAAAATATGTACCCTTTCCCTTCTCTTCGTCTTCGTCCTCGTGGCCAGCATCGCCTTTGGAGCAGATGAAAAACAAGAGGCCGACGACCCACTCAAAGATTTTGATTTTAGTGACTTTAGAGAATTACAAAAATACTACGAATAAAAAAATCCTTTATTCAGTGCAGGGCTTCCTGCACTGAATGTCTTCCTCGTTCATTGTTATCTCCATAATTAGTAGCTTATTTCCTAACGGGCCATCAGCATCTGGATAAGCTAATCTGGGATGGATAAATAAAACAGCCGGTTCTTTGGGGATTAAGTAAGGGAAGGCTTCTCTCACTCCTTTGATCGCTTGAGAGACAATAAGAGCCACGTTCTCTCTTTTATAAAGGATTTTTCCTTCCTTGTCTTTGATTATCATTTTAGCTAGAAAAGAGGTAGGGAGTAAGGTTCGTGCCTGTTTTCTTAGAGTACGGCAATAGAGAAGTTCTGGAATAAGACATTTAACATCTGATAGGGATTTTAAGTATGAGGAGGCAGCCTTATCTTCATCCTCAATGGATTGACGATAAATCTGCCAATGAATTTTATCGAGTTCATCTGGGCAAGTTTTTTTCAAAGATTCGGCTCTAAGCCCAGAAATTAACTCCTCTTTTGAAAACAATCGATATCCCCATCTGAGATGGTCCCATAATTTCCATCCCAACACATAATAATCTTTCCACCGCAATTGCTCTACTTCCTTTAGCTCTGCATTGAAAATTTTGGATTGGGGAATAGGTGGAAAAATCCCTCTTTCACTTGGAAGTATTTTTACCAGTTGTATAGTTACTTCCAAAGCAACATTTGGATCAAAATGATCGCTCTGGTAAGCCCATTCGGGATGAATATAGAGAGTACGAATCTCTCCTTCACGCATCCCAACTATTCCATGGGCAAGGCCAGGTATAACTTCTGATACATCTAGCTCCACTTCCTTCCCGATTGATTCTGGAAAATGATCACCTATTTTCGAAATTGTGAAATTCACAGATAATTTTCCATTCTCATAAGTCAATTTCTCACCCTTACCTTCTTTAATCACCGCATAGGCCAATCGCAGGGGCAAGAGGATATTTACCCCATCGATCGCTTGCACTTCCTTCATCCGTCTTTCAGCCTCGTTTAAATTTTTTGCTGATTCAAATTTTCTTAGTTTTTCTACATAAACAGGACAGATATTGGTTTCTTCTTGAGAAAGTACAATCCCACCATCTCGGGCTTCAATACCTGAAATCAAAGCAGAGAGATATCTCTCCTCTTGATGTTCCATCCCTCGTTTAATTTGATCGGCAAGTAAAGATGCTGGGGAAATTCCTTCTTCTCCATAAATCATTTGAAAAAAAGCTAGGGACAGTAAAAAGAAGAAGAGTTTCATTCGAAAATTAACTTTAACATATCTTCTAAAAAATTCGGACCTTCCAGATATCCTTCAATCATTTTTTGATTTCGCTTATATTCAGCAAGAATATCCAAAGTTTCTTCGTCTTTTTTATAGATGGCGAAAAGGGGGATTTTAAAACGGGAAGAAGATGAATAATCATCTGAGCGAGAACTCTCTTGTAAACTTCTATACTCTTCTCCTAAAGACAAATATCCAAAAGAAGGTTCTGTACGAAAGGATCTATCCTTGTCAAAGCCCATATATCCGAAAAGAGGAAATTCTATCCCCTTTGTTTTGTCATTATATGGGGGAGCTTCCCTGCTAAAAAGTTGCCTTCGGATCAATTCCAACCGCCGATAATAGAGAGAATTTTGAGCTCCGAATCCCAAAAAAATACCGAGGAGGACATAATCGTGAGGCATATCCTCAGAAGGATTAGATAAAAAACAGAGAAAAGATTCAGGAGTTACTTGAGGGCCCAGTACATATTGAAAGAGGGTTAGATGGTGTTGAACTACCTCTTTTAATTTCACAGGATGGATCCACAGTAGATGGATCCAATCAGAATACATACTGTCCGGATGATCTTTGCAACAAATGATTAATTTTTCGCTTTTATAAGAGTTAAAATACTTTTTCCAAACCCTATATCCTTCTTTAAGGATGACTGAGCGCTTATGCAATCTAGTTCCTATATGACGAATAGAGTATCCTGAAGATAAAATTCCTTCCATGCAGACTGGTTTAGCTCCTGTAAGTACATACCCTCCTTCAGAATTTACCAACATACTTCGCAAAAAAACTTCCAGATATAGTTTTTCCTCGGGGGGCATGCTCTGCAAAGTTATGCGCCATGCAGGCACAATTTCTTCAGCCTGCATAGCGCTTGAAAAAAGAAAAAGGCCGATACAAATGTACTTGAAAAATCTTGAGAGCCCTTTGACCTTAATTAAAGGGACAATCTTCTCCAGTACACCCGCCGTCGGGGTTATAAGGGTGACCATTGGGACATTCTCCATACCAAGAAACGTTATAATATATACCCCGAGCATCCTGGTGAAGAGATTTTACAAAAACAAGATGCTCTCCCTCTACAATCAAGAAGTGCCCATCTTGGAAAATGATGTTTTCTAATGGAACATATTTTTTCTCTAATGCTCCCCAACAAAGGGAACAAAGAAAAAGGCAAACAACAGAAAAATATATTTTTTTGGACATCTACTACCTCCTTGCAAATTTAAATTTTTATTAAAGATGCTTTTTTTGGTAGTTTCCTATCAAGAAAATATTAGGAAGAGCCGGCTTTATCCTCTGATTTTTTGGAGCAGCCGCAGTTGCCTTTTTTGCAGTAGTCGGTGATGTAGAAGCCGTCGCCTTTGAAGTGGAAGGCAGAGAGACCACCGCCAATCCCTCGTTGCAGCCCTGCCTGGTGGCAGGCAGGGCATTGGGTGAGGGGTGCGTCAGTGATTTTCTGAAACTCTTCGGTGGTATAGTTGCAGAAGCTACAGCTGTACTCGTAAGTAGGCATTACATCATCTCATCGCCGTAGCCCATGCCGCCCATTCCGCCTCCCATAGGAGGAGCTGGAGGAGCTTTTGGCTTGGGGATTTCTGTTACCATCACCGCAGAGGTTAAGAGTAGGGAAGCAATAGAAGCAGCATTGCGCAAAGCCGATTCAGTGACAAGCACTGGGTCAATTACTCCTGCTGCAACGAGATCGGTATATTCATCGGTTAAACCGTTATAACCAAACGCTCCTTTCCCTTCATAGATCTTCTCAGCAACGACATTGCCTTGCTTGCCACAGTTAGTAGCAATGGCGATGGCTGGAGCAAATGCGGCGTTGCGGATAATTTGCGCACCTATCGCCTCATCTCCTTCGAGTTTTAGCGCTTCAACGCCTTTAACAGCGCGGAGAAGGGCAACGCCACCCCCTGGGACAACTCCTTTAGCCACAGCTGCTCTTGTTGCGTGAAGGGCATCTTCGACGCGCGCTTTCTTCTCTTTCATCTCAGTTTCAGTCGCGGCTCCGACTTTGATTACAGCCACACCACCTACGAGCTTGGCTAAGCGCTCTTCGAGCTTTTCCCGATCATAATCGGATGTCGAGTTCTCAATCTCAGCTCTAATCTGAGCTTCTCTGGCTCTTACCTGTTTGGCATCGCCCATCCCATCGATGATCGTGGTCTCTTCTTTGGTGATCTTGATTTTTTTTGCTTTTCCTAGAACTTCAAGACCAACAGTTTCGAGATTTAGGCCCACTTCTTCAGAAACGACTTTCCCACCCGTTAGAATCGCAATATCTTCTAACATTGCCTTGCGTCGATCGCCAAAACCTGGAGCTTTGACGGCGCATACGGGAAGATTGCCTTTCAGCTTATTAATAACCAGAGTGGCAAGTGCTTCCCCATCGACATCCTCCGCAATGATGAGGAGCGGTCTAGGTCCTTTAGCCATGGCCTTTTCTAGAATGGGGATAAACTCTTTGGCTGTCGAAATCTTTTTGTCGACAATCAGGATGAAGGGAGCGTCGAGCTCCACTGTCATATTGTCGGGATGGGTAATAAAGTAAGGCGAGAGATACCCTTTGTCAAATTGCATCCCTTCAACGACATCGAGCGAGGTCTCTATTCCTTTCGCCTCTTCTACAGTAATGATGCCATCTTTTCCTACTTTATCCATCGCCTCTGCGATGATCGATCCAATCTCAGTATCGTTATTGGCGGAAATAGTTGCGATTTGCTGCACTTCGGCATGGCTTTTGACTGGCGTTGCCAATTTCGTCAACTCTTTCACCATCACTTCGACGGCTTTTTCTATGCCACGCTTCACGCTCATGGGGTTAGCTCCTGCTGCAATATTCTTACCCCCCAGGTTAAAGATAGCATCCGCAAGAACAATGGCTGTCGTTGTTCCGTCGCCAGCAACATCCGAGGTTTTTGAAGCGACTTCTTTAACTAATTGCGCTCCCATGTTCTCAAATTTATCTTTGAGTGAGACTTCTTTTGCTACCGTGACCCCGTCTTTTGTCGAAAGTGGAGAACCGAAGCTTTTCTTAATAACGACATTCCGTCCTTTGGGGCCGAGAGTCACAATAACTGCTTTCGAGAGTTTGCGTATCCCTTCCTGAAGAGAGCGAAGGGCCTCATCTTTAAATTGAAACATTTTTGCCATATTCTATCTCCCTCTTAACTTTTTAAACGAGTACCCCTAAAATATCTTCTTCGGACATGATCAGAAGTTCTTCTTGACCTTGCACTTCTGTACCAGCATAGGCAGAGAATAAAATCCGATCGCCTATTTTTACCGACATGGGGTTCAAATTACCCTCTTCATCGCGCAATCCAGGCCCTACAGCAACAACTTCTCCCTCTTTGGGTTTTTCTTGTGCCGTTTCTGGGAGCAAAATCCCCCCTTTTGTCTTTTCTGCTTTAAAGCGTTTCACCAAAACTCTATTATTTAGAGGCTTAATCTTTTCCATGGCCATGCTCCTCAATTTTTATGTTAAGATCAAAGATTGTAGGCTTACTTCCTATTCTTGTCAATAAGGGGAAACGAAATTTTTAGCAGAACAATTTACCGAGTGCTAACTATAAGAAGCTATCAAATATTTTTTTCTAACTGGAAGAAAGGCTTCCCGGTCGGCCTGTAAGAGAGTCCTCATCGTCCAAATGAAATACTTTTCTTCTGTCAGGATATCAAAAATTTTTTCCTTCCCATTCAGTTTGTGGAAGATCTCTTTTTTTGTACGGGAGAGGCGCAATAAAGCCATGGCTTCAGAAAATTTTGTCGGATAGAGATTTTTAAGAACGCCAGCAATTGTATATTGGGTGGTAACAGGAAGAAAAACGCGAGGATTGGAGAGAATAATCTGGACCCCTTCGCATCTCTCCCCCTTAAATTTTCCAAAAAAAGGACGATAGTAGTACGGCTTAAAGTAGATACCAGGCAAATTTTGAGCGTTTAATTTAGCTGCAAATTCCTCTGCCTTGATCCAGGGGGCTCCCACGAGTTTAAACGGAAGGGTATATCCTATCCCTATATTGACGAGCGATAATTGCCCAATCACGCCGGTTGTTGGATAGAAAAAAGCGGTGTCTGATTCGGGAATTTGAGGACTCGTCGGTATCCAAGGGAGGCCTGTGTCGCTAAAACTCATTTCTCGCTTCCACCCTTTCATCGGAATGACGGTAAGATCGCAATGGATCTGATTCTCTTTATTATAGAGTAGGGCTAGCTCCCCAACCGTCATTCCATAACAATAAGGGACGTTGACGTAACCAAAAACGGAACGCCATTTTTCATCGACTAGGAATCCGTCGACGATCTCGCCTCCCATTGGGTTGGGACGATCGAGTACGATCATTTTTATTCCTTTAGCCTTAGCTTCTTCCATACAATAAAATAGAGTAGCGAGGTAAGTATAGGAACGAGATCCAATGTCCTGAATGTCATAAACTAAAACATCAATTCCCTGAAGCATTTCAGGCGTGGGGCGCCGACAACACTTTGTGTGTAAACCATATACCGGGATTCCATCAATTGTCTGGTCAGAGACAGTTTCGTCTGCATAGGCATCTCCAAAATAGCCATGCTCAGGGGCAAACACTGCTTTCAGTTTGTAAACCTTAGAGTCCATCATGCGACTAAGCGTTGTGCAAAACCCTTGCCCCACAGCTGTTTGGTTAGAAATTAACCCGATATTTTTATCCTTAAGCAGTTCTACATCGCGATGTTCCCCAAAAAAAACATCTGCACCTACGGCGACTTTTGGCATCGATTCTGCACACAAGAAAGAAGAGAACAAAAAGAAGGTCAATAAGAGGGTCAATAAGAGGGTACGCATCAAAAAAATCCTCCCATAAAATTGATACTTTAATATTTGTTATGGATGTTGGGCAAGCAAAAGAACTTATCGCTTCAGTAAAGGGAAAAACACTCTCGCGGCCACAGAGAGGGGAGTTAGCGACTACATTAGCGGCTGGGCTGCTCGATCTTGCACGCAATCAAGCCACTATGCAAGAAACAAGAGATCTCAAAAAAATTGCCGTTTTTATGAAAGATCCTTCTTCTAGGGAATTACTCACGGCAATTGCCGACCGGTTTTTTCGTAGTGATCATCCTTCGAAATGTGCCGATGAGCTCAATTACTTATTTAAAACTTTTGGGACTCCAAAACTTTTACCTCTAAATGAAAAAATAAAAATTGTACTGTTTCGATTGTTCGGCAAGCCCTTCGCTAAAATCGTTATCCCTTTATTTAAAAAACGGGTCCAATCCGAATTTTCCAATGTCATTCTCCCCGAAAATAAAGAAGCCCTTTCTCTTTACATAAAAAAATCAAAGGAGAAGGGGGTAGAAATCAATGTGAACCGACTAGGTGAAGCCATTTTAGGAGAGGGAGAAGCTGCAAAAAGAATCGCGTTATATAAAAACGATCTTCTTTCGCCTGAAATCGGCTACATTTCGATTAAAGATTCTACCCTTTTTAGCCAGATTAATCTTGTAGGGTGGGAAAAAACGGTCTCGATACTTTCCGAGAGGCTCCGTGAGCTCTACCGGAGCTCAATCTCTCATTTCTATCTTAAAACGGATGGATCTCCTCAACCTAAATTCATCTATCTCGATATGGAGGAATATAAAGACCTCGATCTCACCCTTGCGATTTTTCAAAAGGTATTAGATGAACAAGAATTTTTAACCACCTCAGCAGGAATTGTATTACAAAGTTACCTCCCCAACTCCTTCGAAGCGCTCCAAAAACTGACGGATTGGGCCATGAAAAGGGTAGAAAGAGGTGGCGCTCCGATCCGCGTGCGCATTGTCAAAGGAGCAAACAGGGAAATGGAAAGAGTCGAAAGCAGCTTAAAGGGGTGGGAATGTGCTGTATTTCCAGAAAAAATAGAGACTGATGCCAACTTCAAGCGCATGGTGGAATTCGCTCTCCAGAAAGATCACGCGAAAGGGGTACACGTGGGACTCGGGTCCCACAACCTTTTTGAT
>JBIOXR010000074.1:0-6021 GCA_044869735.1 Chlamydiales bacterium | reverse complement strand
TTGTGCTAATAGAGCGTCATTGACAGTTGCATCCTCATCTTGTTGACGCCGATTAGTTTCTTTTTGGATTCCCCGTTGATCTTCTTCTTCTTGCATCATATTGGCCAAATCGGCATCGCCTTTTTCTGCTTCAGTGGTATCGATGCCAGTGTCAAACGGTTCACATCCGAGTTTTTTGGCTAACAATTCACTTGCTTGTTTCAGGGCTTTGATTTCATTCCAATGCTCATTTACATCGGTCCAATCTTGGAACATCATTTGTGGAATCTTATAGTAATACGCGATCAATAATTCGTTATGTTGGGGAAATTGCTTGGGATCATTTAATTCTATGTTAATCACATCAAGTTGCGCGTGGAGATTTTCCCTCGTGTTGTCTTCTTTATTTTCTAAGAGTGCTTTCAACTGGGAGATGACAAAGAGGATGGCCAATAAATCTGTTTCTTTTTTTTCTTCGCCTGAAAAGAATTGACGCATGTAGTCGGCAAATTCATTTTCTAGGGCTTTTGTATCGGTCACATCCAACTTACATGTTTCAAGCCATTGTCGATAGAACTGTGTATAGTAGGCGATCAATAATTCAGCATGGTGAGGGAATTGCTTGGGGTTATTTAATTCGTTGTTAAACACATCGAGCTGTGCACGGATATCTTCCCTTGTGTTGTCTTCTTTATTTTCTAACAGAGCTTTCATTTGAGAGATGACAAAGAGGATTGTCAATAGACCTGTTTCTTTTTCTTCGTCGTCTGAAAGGAATTGATGAATGTAGTCGACAAATTCCTTTTCTAATTCTTCTAATTTTCGTGTGTTCTTCTCTTCTAACTTATAAGTGCCGAGCCATTGTTGGTAAATTTGAATCAATACTTCATTTTTGGAGATAAGGCCAATATTAAAACCAGGAGCACCCGTATTATAAGTCATGATTTTGGCATTATACCTATCGATTTGATCGTTAAGATAGCGGAAGAGCTGGGCATAGTGTTCAGTAGAAGAGATCAACTCGTTAGTGCAATCCGAAATAAGTTGTTTCACAAATTTATCTTTATTAGCTTCAGCATTCAATTGGGCGACTTTCTCTGCTCTTAATCTCGTATTTTCTAAAGTTTTGGTTTCTTCTAAGGGAGCGTTTGCACGATCTGCAGCTACTTTGAGGAGAGAGTAGCGCGGCGTAGGGATCTCTTTATTATCTTCTTTTTCAGTTTGTGCTGCTCTACGTCCAACGAGTATCTCTTCTTCATTATCTGAAGAAGAAATGGGCTCCTCCTCCTCCTCGATGATTCGAGCCCGAGGTGGCTGAGAAGGAGTAGCGGGTTTGGGTTCAGGATCGTCTTTAACATCTTCTTCCTCGGTCTCTTCTTCGGTTTCTTTTTCACTAACGTGATTAGCGCTGCCAATAGGAGTGTCGTCGTCACTCGAGGAAGATTCAGCATTAGAATCATCACCATCTTTTTTAATCCGAGATGGTGGAGTCGCATTTTTTCCAATTGGAACAGACGGTGTTGGAATAGGCTGAGGTTGTTCATCGGATCTCAAAACGGAATGGACTCCTTTCAAGGCCAGGCCAAAAGGAACGAGTAATAGAGAAGGAGTAAATACCATGGAGGCAAGCATGTGAAGAGCCACTGCTTTAGGTAAACTTTGTTCTTCGTCGCTTTTGACGAAGACTTTTCTGCCAAAATAAAGAGATGGCCTTAAAAAGCAATGCCCCAAAAGGGTGTCATCTGTGTAAACTTCTTTTATTGAAACGCGTGCCATACTTACCTCTTTAAAATGAGATTCTTTTCTTTTTCCGTAAGGGGGCGATAACTCCCTTCAGGAATGTTGCCCAGAACGAGACCGCCAATTCTAATCCGACAAAGTGAATGAATAGTTAAGCCCGCTGCCTCGAGAAGAAGTCGAACTTCGCGTTTTTTTCCATCCCCCGTTACAACCTTGAGCGTTCCTTTCCTGATTTTAGTCACTCTGAGAGGAGTTACCTTTTTTCCTTCGATCTCAATGCCTCTAGAGATCGATTTGAGATGTCTATCTTCTACTTCTTCAGCCACTTTAGCTAGATATTCTTTTTCAATTCCAAAGGAGGGGTGGGTCACGTGGTTGGCAAAAACCCCATCATTAGTGACGAGGAGTAGCCCTGTCGTTTCTTTGTCTAAACGCCCTACACTGAATAATCTCAAGCCGGTTTCGGAAAAGAGATCGACTACGAGTCGGTCATTTTTTCTGATTTTTTGATTGGAGCAGAGGTAGCCACGCGGTTTATGAAGGAGATAAACGACTTTTTCTTCGGTAGCTGTAATCTTTTTTCCATTGACCATAACCTTATCGTTTTGAAGGTCGATAGAAATAGAGGGGTGATCGCATACTTTGCCGTTCACTTCAACACATCCTTCAAAAATGAGTTTTTCGCAGCTACGGCGCGAACCTATGCCGGCGCCGGCTAAGGCTTTTGCTATTCTTTTTTTCATGCCATGATTATAAAGATACTATAAAAATAAAAATAGGACTTTCTCACGAGTGAGAGAGAATGGTATCCTCTTCCTCGAGCAAAGTGGGAGAAGTATGGGAAAACTGATCCTCCTCCGGCATGGAGAGTCGGAGTGGAATAAAAAAAATCTTTTTACAGGTTGGATCGATATTCCGTTAAGTCAAAAGGGAATGGATGAATCTTATGAAGCAGGAAAAAAAATTGCCGCAATCCCTATCGATCTCATTTTCACATCTACTCTCATCCGCGCCATTATGACTGCTATGATTGCCATGGTGCATCACCATTCGGGCAAAGTGCCTGTCCTTCTTCATCCAGGGGAGGGGCGCTTGGAAGAGTGGGGGAAATGTTACGATCCCGCCACCGAAAAAGAATTAATCCCCGTCGTGCGTGCCTCCGAACTCAACGAACGGATGTATGGCGCCTTGCAAGGGTTAAATAAACAGAAAATGAGAGAGAAATTTGGCGAAGAGCAAGTGCAGATCTGGCGCAGGAGCTACGATGTCGCACCTCCTGAGGGAGAAAGCCTCAAGATGACAGCAGAAAGAGCGCTGCCCTATTTTAAGAAAAAGATCCTTCCTCATGTTGAAAAAGGAAAAAACATCTTTGTCTCTGCCCACGGCAATTCTTTGCGCGCCATTGTCATGGATTTAGAGCATCTTTCAGGGGAAGAGGTGGCAAAATTGGAAATTCCTACGGGGCAGCCTCTCATTTACCAGTATAAAGAGGGCGTTTTCTCTTCTTTATGAGATCCATTTACCTCGATAATCACACTGTGACACGCCCTTTTCCCGAAGTCGTTTCGGCAATGCTCCCCTTTCTCGTAGAAAAATGGGGGGTGCCATCAGCTCCCCATGCTTTTGGTCAAAGTCTTTATACCGATCTGGAAAAGGGATATGCAGATCTTTATAGTCTAGTCGACGCCTCTAACGACGCCACATTTGTCTTTGCTTCTTCGGGTGCGGAAGCCATTAACCATGTCATCTTCGCCACCTATTTCGATGTGACGCGTAAAACAGGAAAAAACCATTACCTCACCTCTTCTTTAGAAGAGGCCCCAATAATTATGGCCCAAAATCGATTAAATGAGCTGGGCTGCTCTTTTCACATGGTTCCTGCTTCTTCGCAGGGCATCATCACTCCTGATGCCGTTGCCCAATCGATTACTCCCCGCACAGCACTCCTCTCGCTTTCGATGGGAAATGGACTCATCGGCACGGTTAATCCCGTTGCAGAGATTATAGCCATCTGCAAAGAGAGAGGGATTTTAGTACATCTAGATATTTCCCATATCCTTGGTAAAATTGATTTTAGTTTAAAAGAGATAGAGGCCGATTTTCTTACTTTTAGTGGAGATCTTATCCATGGTCCTAGGGCAAGTGGAGGGTTATTTATAAAAGGAGGGCATCCTCTCACACCGTTAATAGTGGGTGGAAATGAACAAGGGGGGAGAAGAGGGGGCCACTTCAACATGGCGGCTTTTGCAGGTCTTGCCACTGCGAGTCGAAAAATGGGCGAAACAAAAGATACGTTATGCACAGAAGTGGCGCGTTTACGCGATCGATTTGAAAAAGGCATTATCGAGCAAGTCACAGGAGCAAAAGTCCATTTCCAAAACGAACTTCGCCTCCCTCATATCAGCGCCATTGGGTTCCCTCACGTCTTTAATGAAGCTCTCGCTTTTCTTCTCAATAAGAAAAAAGTGTTTGCCAGTTTTGGCGGAGGCTCCTCTCAGCAGGTGGCTCATATTTTAAGAGCAACGGGAACCTCTTCTTACGAAGCTGAAAGAACATTGAGTTTTGCTTTTTCCTTCGAGACGAGAGAAGAGGAGGTAGATGAAGCAGTAGGAAGGATTGTAAAAACCGCTCTTCATCTTCAAAAATGTGGGAAATACATACCTTTATGAGCCGAAGAGATCTTCTCACCCCCTTCCCTTGGCATGACTATAGTCCCAAAATAGGAGAAAAGTTGGAAAATTTGCGCTACTGCGGCGTTTTCCTCTCGCAAGAAACTGATAATCGCGGTATCCGATTAGTGGAGGGGAGAGAGGGAAGTCTTGAAGAAGGGGGAGTGGTGATTCTCTATTTATTGGTAGACCTCTCCGATGGAGTCATTGCCGATGCTCGTTACCAAGTATTTGGCCATGCGGCGTTGATCGCTGCAGCAGAAGCGGCTTGTGAGTTGCTCATCCGAAAGAATTACGATCAAGCTCACAGGATCAGTGCAGATTTAATAGAGAAAAAACTCCGCACCCATGCGGAGGAGCCGGCATTTCCCGAGGAGGTTGCGGGCGATCTCAACGTCATCCTTGGCGCCATTGATAATGCCATTGAGAAGTGTCGCGATATTCCATTGGGCGCTAATTATATTTCTCCCGTTCCTTCACAACTGGCTGGCGCAGAAGGATACCCCGGTTGGAAGTTATTACCACGAGAAGAAAAAATTGCAGTCATCGAAAAAGTATTAGAAGAAGAGGTGCGCCCCTATGTCGAACTCGATGAAGGAGGAGTCTCAGTTCTCGATCTTATCAACGATAGGGAAGTGATCATCTCCTATCAAGGCAACTGCACTTCTTGCTTTTCTGCAGTGGGAGCCACTTTATCTACGATCCAACAGATTCTTCAAGCGAAAGTAGATGGTAGCTTAGTCGTTGTCCCCAATATGGATAATTTAAAAATTTAGAAGGCGTTGAAATTAATAAATTCTTTATCTATGATGCCTCTTTTTTGGGCACCGATATGGATATAAAAGAACTTTCAAAATCTATTGTCACCAATCAATATCTACTACCTATAGGCGGAGCTGTTCTTGGTATCTCAACAGTTTCACTCGCCTGTTTTGCTTCGCTCTTTTGTCATACCTTCCCTCCCTTTTCACCTCTTAGTGTGGTTGCTTTATCTGGAACAGCAGCTACTACTCCCGTTTTTCTCGTTGGGATCAGTGCCATGGGAGCTCGGGTTGTGGGAATTATTTACCTCAAAAGAGCCAAAAAAGAATCCCAAGACTCAGAGGAATCCCCAAGTGCCGAGCTCTATTTACCACGAGCTAAGAAAGAAGTACCCGTAGTAATGCCCCTTTTAACGCCATATATAGAAGCTCCTCCAGAAGAAGAAAGACAATATCTTCCCATCCCCCCTGCAGAAGAACAACAACCAGCGACTCCTCAGACTCCACCCATCCCCATAGATTCCACTCTGCCACCCTCTGCTTTTCCTTCAGCCGTCCCACCGTCGAAAGAGAGCAAACAAAGAACAGGGAGAAAACGAAGAAAGGCTATTCCTGAATACATGCGGCAACAGCAGGGGGGATTAGTCGCAGATAGCGTGCCAAATCCGAGGCGTAGAAAAAGCATTTTTGAGCTGCCCCCTCCAAGTTTGGAAACACCAGAGTCCGCAACTCCATCTATCGAGGGTTCCGTTGTATCTCAAACGAAGGAAAGCCCATATACACCTAAAGAATTTACCAAGGTAACAGTTCGCAAGGGAAGGGGCAAAAAAGCTAAGCAGCCTCCTGCTACGGAACCCCCTCCAAAGGGAAAG
>JBIOXR010000073.1:0-3003 GCA_044869735.1 Chlamydiales bacterium | reverse complement strand
CTTCAAGGGGCTGTGCGGGTATTGGTAAAAGCCAAGCTTGAGCAGGCGCAGGCCGATCACCTATCCATAGAAACGCATAAACAACAGATTCTGCAGCAACAAATGGAACTGAAAGAACAACGTCGCTTTTTTGAACACCAAGTCGATCTATTACAATCTTCGGCTTGGAAGAGTAAGGAGCGATCTAACGAACTTGCCCAACGTTTAGAAAAAAAAAGCGAGGAAATCAGAGAAATAGAGAGACAGCTCGAGTCGATGCGTCGCGAAAAAGAGAGAACATTAGAAGAGTTTTCACAGCTTCGTCGTGAGGGAGAAGAGCAGCTCGATCAAAAAGAGAGACTCCTGAGTGAATATACACAAACTCTTTATGAACAACGGCAAGTAATCGAAAAAAAGCAACATTATATCCATCACCTCGAAGCAAAAATCGAAGGGATGAGGGAGGAAATCCACCATCTGGTACAGCTGGAACCCCTTCCTTCTCCGCTACCACTGGCTCCTTTGGCTTCTCCCTCACCTATCTTGCCTGCTCCTTCTCCTTTTTTGAGTCTTTCTCACCATCTTAGACGCTACATAGGTTTGGCAGAAGAGCTTATGGGAGTAGAGCACTTTGGTTACCGGGGTGGGTTATCTCCTCGTTTTCTCGATCGAGAGGAAGGGGGTTACTTTCTCGATTTACGTCCTCTTTTTGAAATATTTAATGATGAAGAGACGTATATCCCTTTTGTCTACTCACCAGGGGAAGGGAAATTCCTCTTTATTCACCACTTGGTAAAAAGAGCTTTGGGATGGAGCCCTGAAAAATTCGCTCACCATTTCCCCTCTCTTATATCTAAAAGTTATGCTGAATGGAGAAAAGGGATCTCTTCTTTAGGCAGCGGAGAGGAATGTCGTTTGCAACTTCTAGTTCAAAACAGAAGAGAAGAAGAGGTTTCAATCAATTGTGTCTGTGGAAAGATCGAAAAAGGCCCTTTTATGGGTCATCTGATTGGCCTAATGATTTAAAATCTAGTTATCTTTTCTAGAAATAAATAAAAAAGAGTGCGATAGACTTTAGCTATCCATTTTATCCATCGTCTCTTTTTTGATAGTAAAGGGGCTACTCGTTTGTTTAGCTTCTCTACTTCATCGGGGCAATCGATAAGATCTCCTTGAAAATGGAAATCCCAATACTTTCTGAAAGATAGTGTGGAATGAGGGAGCATCATCGCTAGGTTTAAACGATAGGGGGGAGAGCGAAAAATGCGATTTCCCTCCCGAATCAGAGAAAACTGATCAAAGATCTTCCCATGGCCCTTACGGTCAATATCGGTGTAGTAGTGGGGGAAACGCTGCAAGAAAAGTTCTGCCGGGGAAGCGCGAAATCGATTGAAATTTTTTGTATGCAACAGCCATAAGACTTTCATGCCTTGAGAGTGGTAATCTTTTGTTCGTTCTGAGACTTCCTCTGTAGAAATAGGAGAGCATTGGATTTCAATCACAAGAAATAAATTAGGGATAAAAATATCGGCTATCCGGCCTATAGAAAGGAAGGGATGTTCTTTAAAGGAGCCGGGAAAAATTTTTTGAACATGCTCTTGAGTCTGGTGGTGTTCGATACTTGTTTGTCGGTGACAGCGGTGTGTCGCGTGGGCGAGGTGGAAGAAGTGAGAGGTGCGCTTTGGGCCTTGCCGGACCCTCAGAGTGCCTCCACATTCTTGACAGGTATAGTTATCCCCTTTAGTTGCCTGAGGTGCCAAAACCTCTTTTTTATTCCCATCTTGGGCAAAAAATTGCATAAAATGAATGTCGAACTAATTTCCTTTGGGTATACTATCTTGCCAGATAAATGGAAGTGTAGGACATGAAAAAAGCAAAGCCCAGCCCTTCTTCGGACGAAGAATTCCAAAAAAAACTCTCGGAGCTCGTCGATCTTGCCAAAGAGCAGGGCCATGTCACTTATGAAGAGATCAATGAAACCCTCCCCATGACCCTCGATTCTCCAGAAGAGATCGATCAGGTATTAATTTTTCTCTCGGGAATGGACATCCAGGTATTATCTCAATCCGAGGTAGAGAGGCAAAAAGAGAAAAAGAAAGAGGCAAAAGAACTCGAAGGGATCGCAAAACGGGCTGAAGGAACACCCGATGATCCGGTCCGGATGTACCTTAAAGAAATGGGTTCCGTCCCTCTTCTCACTCGAGAAGAAGAGGTGGAAATTTCTAAACGCATCGAGAAAGCTCAGGCCCAAATTGAAAAAATTATTCTCCGCTTTCGTTACTCCAGTAAAGAAGCTATTGCCATTGCCCAAAATCTCATTGCTGGTAAAGATCGTTTCGATAAGATCATCGCCGAAAAAGAGGTAGAGGATAAACAGATCTATTTCAAACTTCTTCCTAAGCTCGCAAAGCTTCTCAGAGAAGAGGATCAAAAATTGCAAGAGCTTCTCCTCTCTTTGCACCAACCCAAGTTAAAAAAAGGAGAGCTTGCGCACTTAGCCGAAGAGATCGAAAAGTCGCGTATCCGCTCTCAAGCCTATCTAAGGCGTTTCCATTCGCGCCACAATGTGATAGAAGATCTCGGTGAAGTCATCTTAAAAGCCTACGATCGTTTTATTGAGCTAGAGAAAGAAATCAACGAACTTAAAAATCGCGCCGAACGCAATAAATTTGCAGCGGCAAAACTTGCCAGCGCCAAAAGAAAGCTCGAAAAAAGGGAAATCGCCGCCGGTAGAACACTTGAAGAGTTTAAAAAAGACGTGCGCATGCTCCAGCGGTGGATGGACAAAAGTCAAGAAGCCAAACGAGAAATGGTTGAGTCTAACTTGCGCCTTGTCATTTCCATAGCGAAAAAGTATACCAACCGAGGCCTCTCTTTCCTCGACCTCATCCAAGAAGGAAATATGGGGTTGATGAAGGCTGTTGAAAAATTTGAATATCGCCGTGGCTACAAATTTTCAACCTATGCTACCTGGTGGATTAGGCAGGCAGTCACTCGCGCCATCGCCGACCAAGCCCGCACCAT
>JBIOXR010000072.1:0-7624 GCA_044869735.1 Chlamydiales bacterium | reverse complement strand
CTCTGGAACGTCTCGTTGCTTTGACTCGAAGAAACCCCGAAAGGATTTTTAGCCTCGATCCACAAGACGACGTTGTTCTAGTAGATCTCAATTTAAGCAAAACAGTCGATAATGGGGAATTGGCTACCCGTTGTGGCTGGAGCCCCTTCGATGGCACTACTTTGAGTGGCTGGCCCGTTTTTACTTCTTGTAGAGGGAAAATATATAAGGCTTCCGGATTTAACCTAAAAAGACTTGTGGGAAAACCACGGAAGGGAGCGATTCGACATGAACCTCGGGACAACAAAGAGAGAGTCTTTTCTTAACATCTTTATGGATTTGTTTCACTTCTTCCAACGACGGATCGGTAGAATCGAGGTAAAGGCCAATATATTCCTTTCCTTCGTAGGAAGCCAGAATCAATCCTCCCAATTCTTCGGCGTCTCGCGTAGAATTTTTGAGTTCGGCAGTGACGCGGTAGCCGACAAACAATTTGATTTGGGGAATAAGCATTTACTCATGGTACCACAATGAGCACCAAGCCTACAATCCCCCCTCCTAAAGGAAAGTTTCTAACAACGCCTATTTACGATATCGACAAAACGTATCTCGAAAATGCTGAAGAAGGCCCTTTTTTTAAGGGCGATTTTTTTGAACGAGACATCCCTCCACCTCACGAGTGGGGAGAATTTTTAGGCTACCCTGTAGCATCGCGCTTAGGAGTGGCTGCAGGCCCCCTTCTTAACTCTCGGTGGATCTCATTTGCTTCCAAAATGGGGTTTGACATCCTAACATATAAAACTATTCGTTCTAGAGAATATCCAGCACTGCCATTGCCGAATGTCGTCTACCTCGACGCATCGCAAACAGTAGAAAAAAATGGACAATGGGTAAATATCGCCTCGCGACCTCCTCTTAACATGTCCGATCTAGCGGCCACGAATTCTTTTGGTATGCCTTCCCGTTCCCCTTCGTATCTTATAGAAGATATTGCTAAGGCAAACAGCGCTCTTCTTCAAGGGCAAGTCATGATTGTCTCCATTGTCGGGACTTATAGTACTGCTTCTGAGATGGTAGACGACTATACAAAGACTGCGCAACTTGCCAAAGAGGGCGGTGCTAAAATTTTAGAAGCCAACTTTTCTTGTCCTAACGTGTCGAGCTGCGAAGGGAGCCTCTATACTTCACCCGAGGCTGTCTATTCCATCTCTTCTGCCATTGTGAAAGTAACCGGTCTTCCCTTGATAGCAAAAATTGGAGCAATGCATGATAAAGCGTTACTGAGAAAAGTTATGTTAGCCCTTGCAAAAGCAGGAGCCAGAGGAATCGCTGGGATAAACACAGTGAGTGGCACAATAGTCGACGAGCAAGGAAGATTCCCCTTAGGGGAAAAGAGAAAAAGCGCTGGAGTGTGTGGAGAGCCGATCCGCCTGGCTGCTTTGCGGTTTGTCGCATTGGCGAAGGAGATTATTATAGAAGAGAAACTCGACTTGAAACTGATAGCCACAGGAGGAGTGACTTGCCCTTCGCATTTCGACTTATTTTTTGAAGAAGGGGCCGATATAGCAATGTCGGCTTTAGGGATGATGTGGGATCCTTACCTTGCATTGAGATACCATTTAAAAGAAGGAGAATAGAGATGAGAGAAGCACTAGCATTGCAACTTTACGAAATAGGAGCCGTAAAAATGGGAGAATTCACATTAAAGAGTGGGATCGTTTCTCCTATTTACATCGATTTCCGCTCACTTGTTTCTTATCCTCGCTTACTGCGCGATGTAGCCGATGCGATGTGGGAAGAGGTGAAAGGTCTCTCTTTTGAAACCTTATGCGGCGTTCCCTATTCTGCCTTACCCATGGCAATTGCTTTATCTCTGGGATATGACATTCCTTTATGTATGCGCCGCAAAGAAGCAAAGTCGTATGGGACAAAAAAAATGATTGAAGGCGTCTTTACTCCTGGAGATAGAACTCTAATCATCGAAGATGTCATAACGACAGGCGCCAGCGTGATAGAAACAGCCCATTCTCTTGAAGAGGCAGGACTAAAACCCACCACCATCTTGACACTCCTCGATAGAGAACAAGGAGGAAAAGAGGCATTAGAAAAGCAAGGATTTAAAGTTAAAACCATCTTCACTCTGTCCGAGCTACTCTCCTATCTTCAAGAAGCAGGTAAAGTGGAGCAGCCGCTGATAGAAAAAGTGCGTGATTTTATCTCGCACCATCGGGTCTCAGTATGAAACATCTTTCCTATTCACAGAGAGCGGAATATGCCACAAATCCCACGGGGAAACGCCTCCTTGCCCTCATGGACGAAAAGCAGACCAATCTGGCTTTATCGATCGACCTCACCCGCTCCAAGGAAATTCTGGATATGGTCGATCAAGTGGGGAGTGAAATTGCATTATTAAAAACCCATATCGATATTATCTCCGATTTCAATTCCGATTTAGTGGCAAAACTTCAAGGGCTGGCCCAAAAACACCATTTCCTCATCTTTGAAGATCGCAAGTTTGCCGACATTGGCAACACGGTTCTCCATCAGTATCAAGGGGGGATGTACCGCATCTCAGATTGGGCAGATATCGTGAATGCCCATGGAGTGGGCGGGCCGGGAGTGATAGAAAGCATCCGCCAAGTGGGACTCATCAAAGGAAGAGGACTTCTGTTGCTTGCAGAAATGAGTTCCGCAGGAACCTTAGCGAAAGGAGCCTACACAAAAAAAATTATACGCATGGGAGAAGATAACCAGGATATTGTGATTGGATTTATTTCTTTAAAAAAACTTTCTGATGAACCTGGTCTCATCTATATGACTCCTGGGGTTCATCTTGCATCGCGAGGAGATGCTTTAGGTCAGCAGTATTTAAGCCCAGAAAAAGTCATCTTAGAACACGAATCGGATGTGATTATCGTTGGTCGAGGTATCTTTAAAGCCGAAGATCCCCACCGCGAAGCAAAGAAATACCGCGATGCGGGGTGGGAGGCGTATCTTAAAAGAATAGAATAGTTTCTAAATTCAAATCATATTAAATTAAAATAACATTATTAATTTTATTTGATTTCTAATTTTTAATAGATAAAATTAAATTATAAATAATATAATTTAGTTTTTCTCTATGAAGGTTCATTTTCTTTCTGAAACTAAAGTTAAAGAAGAAAAGAGCAAAAAAGAGAATATACTTGATAAAGTCGTTGTTATCGTTCTCGCTGGTGGTCAAGGAGAGCGCCTCTTTCCCTTGACGAAGACCCGATGCAAACCAGCTATTACCTTTGGTGGAAGATATAGCCTAATCGATATCCCTATCTCCCATTCCTTATCTACTGGATTGAAAAGAATTTATGTCGTGGGCCAATTTTTAGCTTCTAGTTTGCAAAAGCATTTAAGCCATGCTTACGGCTCATTGCATGGTGATCGAGCCATCTCTTTGCTCGTTCCTGAAGAGAGAAATGGGCAAAGGGTTTGGTTCAAAGGAACGGCTGATGCGATACGTCAGAATCTCAAGTATTTTACAGAACTCGATGCCAATTATTTTCTGATTTTATCGGGAGATCAACTCTATAATATAGATTTTCTCGAAATGATTGAAAAACATGTCAGTAGTGGAGCTGGACTGACCATTGCTGCTAAGCCTGTGACAGAAAAAGAGGCGAAACGGATGGGCCTTCTTCGCATTGACCACGAGACATCGCGCGTGATCGATTTTCACGAAAAACCTAAAGATAAAGAGACATTAGACCGCTATTATCTCGATCGAGAATCTCTTTTTAAGATGGGGTATAATTTGTCGGAAGGGAGAAATTACCTCGGCTCCATGGGGATTTATCTTTTTAATCGCGATAGTCTCTTTTCTTTGCTCGATACCGATCAGAGGGAAGATTTTGGAAAGCATTTGATCACCACCCAAATGAAACAAAATAACGTCAGAGCCTTCCTCTACGATGGCTATTGGGAAGATATTGGGACCGTGGAGGCCTATTATGAAGCTAATTTGGCCCTTACTGAGCATTATATTTCAACCAAGCATGGACTCCAATGTTATGATGAAGAGAGATTGATTCTCACCCGCTCTCACCATCTCCCAGGTGTAAAAGTAGTTGATACAAAAATCGGCATGTCGATTCTCTGCGAGGGAGTGATTTGCGAAGCTACTGAAATTTTCCATAGTTTGATTGGGATCCGATCGATCATTGGAAAAGGAAGTGTAATCAAAGATAGTATCCTCTTGGGAAATGAGTATTACCGTAAACCACTAACTACTGGGGAAGAACCCTATTATCCTTACATTGGCCAAGAGGTGGTATTAAAAAAGGTCATCGTCGATGAAAACGTTCAGATAGGGGATCGCGTCCAACTCGTCAACAAAAACCGCTATAGCCATTACGACCCTTCGCCAGGAGAACCCTCTATTTATGTCCGAGAGGGTATTATTGTCGTTGCTCGTGGAACAAAAATCCCCGATGATTTTGTCTTTTGAATTTGTTATATTCTAGGCATGTCTATCTGGGCAATTGCCGATCTTCATCTTGCTTTTGGCGCTCCCGAAAAATCAATGGAAGTTTTTGGCGAACAATGGGCCAAGTACCCGGAGAAGATCGCTCGTGCTTGGAAGGAACTCATAGGCCCTGAGGATCTTGTTTTGATCGCCGGCGATATCTCGTGGGCGATGCGTTTAAATGAAGCAAAAGTCGATTTAGATTGGATAGGAGCTCTTCCTGGTACGAAAGTAATGATCCGAGGGAATCACGATTACTGGTGGGACTCGGCAAAAAAGGTTCGTGCCGTCCTCCCTCCCTCCTGTCATATCATTCAAAATGATGCCTTTCTATGGAAGGAGACGGCAATTGCAGGAACCCGTTTATGGGATAACCCCGCCTTTTCTTTCCAATCGTACATCGACTTCACTTCGAAAGAAAAAGAGAAGGGAGTAATTTACATTCCAGAAGATAAAAAAATACTCGACCGCGAAATAGAGAGGCTACGCCTCAGCCTAATGGCCATGCCACCGGCTAAAAGAAGAATGGTGATGACCCACTACCCTCCTCTCTCCGCTGATCTTCAAGATTCTATAGCTTCTCAGTTATTAGAGAAGTTTCAGGTGGAAGTGTGTGTCTTTGGCCATCTTCACAACGTTAAAAAGGGAGTCTCTCTCTTTGGGGAAAAAAACGGCATACGCTATCTCCTCACTTCTTGCGACTATCTCAATTTTATTCCTTTAAAGGTTTCCAACAATTGAGAATATTTACATTTTTACTCGTCTTAATCTCAGAGCATTCCACACAACCGACACGGAACTAAACGCCATGGCGGCACTTGCAATGATTGGGCTTAAAAGAAGGCCAAAAAAAGGATATAATACTCCTGCTGCAATAGGCACTCCCAAGATATTATATACATAGGCCCACCCCAAATTTTGGCGAATATTGCGTACCGTGGCTATGCTCAAGTTCCTAGCTCGTGCAATCCCTCGAAGGTCTCCTTTAATCAAAGTAACTCCCGCGCTCTCCATCGCAACATCAGTTCCAGTTCCCATAGCAATGCCAACATTGGCTGCTGCAAGAGCTGGTGCATCATTGATTCCATCTCCTGCCATGGCGACGATATGATCTTGAGATTGCAGTTCTTTGACAATTCTATTCTTATCCTGTGGCAATACCTCAGACTCAATTTTATCGATTTCAAGTTTTTCACCTATGGCTTGGGCTGTTGTGTGGTTGTCGCCTGTCAGCATCACCAAATGGATTTTTTCTTTATGCAGCATGCGAATGGCTTCTGGGGTAGATTCCTTGATGACATCGGAGGCAGCGAGCAATCCTGCAGCTTTTCCTTCGATTGCTAAATAGAGAACCGTCTGGCCATCTTGACGATAACTCTCCGCTTTTTCAGACAAGGACTCGAGGGGGATGTTGAGGTCTGCCATCAATTTTTGGTTTCCAATAGCGATCTTTTTGCCAGCAATCGTTCCTATAATCCCCTTTCCTGTGACCGATTGAAAATTGTCAGCCTTGAGAAGAGGCAACTTCTTTTCTTTGGCTTTTGAAACAATTGCTAAAGAAAGAGGATGCTCGCTCAGAGATTCGAGGCTGGCACTTAGTTGCAGTAAAGTGTCCTCTTGTCCAACTTCTAAAGAAAAAATATGATTAAGATGGATTTTCCCCTCTGTCAGGGTTCCCGTTTTATCGACGACTACCGTATCGACTTTGGCCATTAGCTCAAGTGCTTCGGCGTTTTTAATTAAAATACCCATCGTGGCACCTTTGCCGACACCGACCATAATAGACATAGGTGTAGCAAGGCCAAGGGCACAGGGACAAGCAATGATCAGCACGGATACAGCATTGATAATTGCATAGGCAAAGGAGGGAGAGGGTCCAACCGACCACCAAACAAAAAATGTAATGACTGCAATCAGCACTATAGCAGGCACGAAATAAGAGGTAACCTTATCAACTAATTTTTGAATGGGAGCTCTGCTGCTTTGAGCTTCACTCACCATATGAATAATGCGGGCTAGTAAAGTTTCACTCCCCACCTTCTCTGCCTTCATCAAAAAGCTACCGGTTCCATTCAGGGTCGCTCCTGTGACTTTATCGCCTTTATCTTTTTCCACTGGAATCGATTCTCCAGTAATCATCGATTCATCAATGACACTTTTTCCTTCGGTGACGATACCATCGACAGGGATTTTTTCACCGGGGCGTACTCTTAAAATATCTCCTTTCTTCACTTCTTCTAAGGGAATTGTCTTTTCCAACCCATTTTCAAGAACAAGTGTAGCCATCTTAGGAGCCAAATTAAGCAATTCCTTGATAGCGCTATTTGTCTTTGCTCTGGCTTTTAGCTCCAGTATTTGTCCAAGAATAACAAGCAGAGTAATGACTGTGGCTGCCTCGAAATAGAGGCCAATCCATTTTCCACCTGCTCGAAAAGAGCTCGGGAAAATGGAGGGGAAAAAGGCTCCAATTAAACTATAAATGTAGGCAGCGCCAACGCCTAAAGCTATTAGAGAGAACATATTTAATCTTAAGGCAGCAATCCCTTTCAATCCTCTTTCAAAGAAAAAAAAGCCACACCAGAGAACCACTGGAGTAGCAAGAATTGCCTGAATCAAGGCATACATTTGAAAAGAAAGATAAGATTCAATGATATCTTTTCTGAAGGTTTCCAACATCACGAGCACAAGGATCGGTAGGGTCAAGATAACGCCTATCCAAAAGCGTTTTGTCATTTTTTTGAGCTCTACATCCTCCTCTTCCCCGCCGGGAGTTTCCAAAGTCATCCCACAAAGGGGACATGATCCAGGATTGGGCTCCTGAATTTGCGGATGCATGGGACATGTATAGATCGCTTTGGAAGCTGCAGGTATTTTTTCTAAAGTCATTCCACATTTCGGACAGGATCCTGGCTTATCCAGCTTAATCTCAGGATGCATTGGACAGGTATACACAATTAACATAAGCAACTTTTTTAAAGCCTTTTTATTAAACTCCCTTCATTTATAATTAAATTTTAATATTAAAAATTAATAAATTGCAATTTTATATTTATATTTTTAAAATAATGTTATCAATGGAGAAACTATGGCAACAACACCACCTACCGGAAGAAAACGGGGAGAGTTACCTCCTGAAAGAAAAGAAGC
>JBIOXR010000071.1:0-3160 GCA_044869735.1 Chlamydiales bacterium | reverse complement strand
TTTGTCCGTTCCGTATCACTTTGGCACTGGGATGAGTGAGTTTCTGTAGTGCCTCCATAGACCGCTCTGCGCGGTATTCCTGGAAAAAACCCAACACCGCATTCAAAAAGACGATCACTGAAATAGCAATCGTATCGATCCACTCACCTAAAAGGGCCGCGACGATAATGGCTCCGAGGAGCAACCATATAATAACGCTAGAAAACTGATTGAGAAACAACTTAAAGAGAGAAAAGCGCTTTTTTTGTGGTAACTGGTTCAAGCCATAGATCTTTCGTCTTTGAAAGACCTCTTCTTGATTCAGTCCCTCTTTCAAGCTTGTTTGGAGCAAGGCTGCTAGCTCTTCTTTGCCGAGGCTCCACCAAGCTGTCTCATTACCACTGGCCATAGGATCATTATATATTTTTCAAAAATTATAATTAGTATTTATGAGGCTCTTGTTTAATTTTACGGCAGTCTCTAAGATGCGAAAAAAAAGCAGGGGGTTTTTGCATGGAGAGAGAAGAGCCGTGGGAGTCAGGGATCCCGCAGCCTTGGTGGTATAACCCTTCGAGCTGGAACCAACGCATTCGAGTAGCTGTTATCGCTATGATTGCCGTACTGATTTCTATCTATTTAGGCCTCTATCAATGGAGATTAATTGGAAATATATGGGACCCTTTTTTTGGCGATCAGTCTAAACACGTTCTCGATTCTGACGTTTCTCATAAAATACGGAGTTGGGTACTGGTTCCCGATGCCATTTTAGGAGCTCTTGCCTATCTCGGCGACGTGATTTTTGCATTGGCTGGCTCTAAGAGGCGTTGGCAATATACACCCTGGCTAGTGATTCTTTTTGGTATCGATGTGATTCCCTTGGGAATTGTGAGTGCCATCTTAGTTTTTATGCAAGCCCTTGTGGTACAACAATGGTGTTTCCTTTGTCTCGTAACAGCTGTGATCTCCCTCATTCTCGTCGTTTTAGCTTACGACGAGGTTCTCTCTTCGGTGATCTATCTCCGTCGGTTTTGGAAAAAAACGCGGAGTTGGCCGAAGTTTTGGAGAACATTTTGGGGATTTGCTTCGGAAGAGGCTTTAGAAATAGGTGAGGGGATGTTAGTGGAGAGAAAGAATGGGCGCAAGACACGCTGAAATTTTTATCGCCATCTGGCTTGCGATAAGTTGGATGATTTTTCACTATGGAGAGGAGGGAAGAGCCCTTTTGATGATGAATGACTTTATTTGTGCCTTTCTTCTCATTTTTTTTGCACTCATCACCTATTCCACTAAATTTAGACATTGGCATCTCATGAACTTCGTCATTGGATTGTGGCTGATCCTCTTCTCATATTCTTCTTTTGTCGAAGGAGTTCCTGAACAAAATTACATGACCCTCGGACTCCTTCTTTTGATGCTCGCCATAGTGCCTTCCTTTTCTGGACAAGCTCCTCATAGCTGGGTCGAATTTATGAAGAAAAGGTACTGATGCGAAAAGAGGTCCATCCCTCGAAAATCAGATACATGTTTCAGATGTTTGCCGAAAGAATCGCCGTTTTGGTCGGTTCTCCAATGGCTTTTTTTGTAGCGTTATTAATCATCGTTATTTGGGCTATTCTAGGACCGTTATTTGACTATAGTGAGAAGTGGCATCTTTTTATCAACTCTTCTACTACCATCGTCACTCTTCTCATGGTATTCCTCATTCAAAATACCCAGAATAGAGAGCTCAATTCTATTCAACTTAAGCTCGACGCCTTGCTTAAAAAAGCGGGGTTGATCAACGCCATCATCGATATTGAAGACTTGCCTGACGAAGAGAGAGAAATGCTCAAGAAGGAATTCAAAGATTTATATCTTAAATATGTCAAGAAGAGAGAGGAGGCAAAGACTCGGAGAGAAAATCGACGACATTTGCTTGATAGACGGAAGGATCGACGAGTGTAGCCCAATATTTAATTGCTGTACCTGCAAGGACTGTTTGTTCAAAACGCAAATCGAAATAAAAAGGACAAGTATAACCAAATCCCTTTTCTGCTGTTACCAAATCGCTATCTATCGATGCATATTCGGATAACACAGTAAGAAACTCGTGCATTCCGCTCGCATCGATAGCACCTGCTCCTTCTTCTTTGTAGCCTTTTTTTGTGATATCTTTTGCGAGAGAGGTGACATCTCTCCATGATTGTAAAATCCGATATTTCACCTCTTTGTTTGCATAAAACTGCTCAATGGTAAATGCATGTAGTGAAGAGCACGAGAAGATATTTTCATCTGGATCAACAATGCGGACAAAATAGATGGCCGATAGCTTGCGGGTGATTATTCGTGCTGTCGACTTTAAGTCACTTTTTAACTGGTGTATAATCTTCTTATTGAATGGGTAAGAGAGATGCTTGAATACTTTCTTAAGCTTAGAAGCCTTTGGTTCTTTACCTGCTTTTCTTGCGAGATGGTCGAAAAAACGGTTGATAAAGGGAGCGTTGAATTCTTCTATTTTTTTCGTCCTATCGTCTTTACTGAGAGAGGAAAACTCGGGAGTAGCATTGATGCTGCGGGTAATCATTCCATCGAATAAAAGATTCGTCATAAAAGGGAATTCTTTTCCGTCGGCTAGCTTATAAGCGTAACTCGCAGGGAATTTTTTATTGAGATATTTCCAAATAGTCTTGGCCCCACTTTTTCCTGCAAATAAAATGGCCAGCGCTAACTGAGTATAAGTGCACATCGAATTAGGTATCCGAGTAACTTTTGCAGCCTTCTCTCCCATTTTCTCAAAGAAAAACTCCACAAGCACATCGACGTGGCTAGAGACAAGCTGGAATAATTTTAAAGTAGACAGGGGAGTTTTCAACGCTTCGAGAAGATCGCGACCAATTTCGTTGCGAAGCTGAATTGCAACTTTTTTGCGTTCTTTTTTTTCAGATAAAACCACATAAGGTTTCGAAATAGGAGAAATCATTTTTTATAATTAATTTAATTAAATTAAAATAAATTATAACAAAAACAATATTAAGAATCAACTTTAGTTTAATTTAAAAATAAAAATGAGGTTAATTTTATTTTTACAAAAAACGTTTACCTATTTCTCATTTTTCCTTAACATCAAAACAACAATAGGTTAATGATATGTATTCACCAACATCCTCTATATCTTCTTCCTCTTCAGATTTATTTATTGTAG
>JBIOXR010000070.1:0-10958 GCA_044869735.1 Chlamydiales bacterium | reverse complement strand
AAGGGAAATTTGGATTTAGTGAGATCAAGAAGATCGTCGGGGATTTTTGGAATAAGGGGAAACTGGCAACGAATCCGATAGGCCAAGTAAAGGAATTTTACAATAAGATCTCCACCATGGATGGTCTCTGCGACGGGGAAGAATTTAGGAAGTGGATGGAAGCACAGATACGCAATAAAACAAAAACCGATTATTGCACATTTGGTGAGTATCGGAAAAAGGGCTTTAAAACACTGAAAATCTACGCGGTTCGACTGGATAAAAACGGATTGTCCGAGGTTGTCTGTTTTAGCTCCGATGATAAGAAATGTAAAGATCTGGTTATTTCGGACATCATTCGTTGTTCTATGAGTATTCCCGGTATTTATAAACCGCATGTATTGCACTACAAAGACCCTGATGGTAATCGTCATCCATTGCCTCTTAAAGGGTATTTCGTCGACGCGGGGACTCTTGAGAATTTTCCTATTAGGGCATTTGATGGGACGGAATATCAACAACATAAAGAATGGGGTGGGGCCCCTAATCGCCGCACTCTTGGTATTGGCCTGAAACAAAAATTGGAAATCCCATCCACTCAAGAGATCCAAGGTCCTGCCGATCTCTTAATGCGTTTAGCTTATGCCTTCTGGTACGCTCAAGAAATAAGAGACAAACAATACACCTATAACAAAGATAGGATCGCGGATATAGATCGAGGAGATGTCGATCTTCTCAAGTTTCGTTTGAGTGCCGAGGAAAAAGCTCGTCTCTTCAAAGAAGGGGAAGACTCCATTGGATTTTTTTTTCAACCCAGACATCCGAAGCACGAAAGAGATACTTCTTAACATCGGAGCAAGAGCTTTATCTCGACGAGGTTGAGGCTCCTCTACGACAAGCTGTCGAAAGGAGTTTCTATCTCAATGAGATTGAAAAATCTGCGATAGGCCCTTTTGCCCCTTTTCAACCAACTAAAGTTTTTCTCCTATGGGGGTTAGGTGGGATGGGCAAAAGCGAACTTGCTCTTCAATTTCTCCATCTGAACCGCCAATCGTTTACTTATAAAGCACGGCTTCGCTTTGATGGCGAGGAGCACTTGCGGCAAGATTTAACTCGCCTGGCCTCTAAGTTAAAGATTCCTCTTGCCGAGAACGATTCATTAGAAACTATTCGTGAAAAAATCTACCAACGCCTAACTAAACCCTCTAAAAGACCCTGGTGTCTGATTCTCGATGGGGTAGATAAAAAACTAGAGAAAGCTTTTATCCCTTCTCAAGGAGGTGTGGTACTTATCACCTCTCAAGAGGAATCGGTGATAGATGGCAATGCCACCCAGACTTGGAAAATAGAAGCTTTAGCTATGGATGAGGCGATGGCTCTTTTCAGGCGTATCACAGGAGAAGAAACATCGGAAGAGATGCACCAACTTGCCCACTCTCTCGAATGCTTTCCTTTTGCCATTTACCAGGTTGCCTCCTACATCCGCGAAAGTGGGATTTCCATAGCAAAGTATCTCGCCACCTTCGATGCCAAGAAGCCATTACATCTGCCTGCTTCCCCTAATATCCGCTACAAGCACGTTCTTGGCAATGTCTGGGACATAACCCTCGAAAAGTTAAAAGAAGAAAATCCTCTCGCGGCAGAATGGTTGAATTTTTGCACCTTTCTCTCTCCTACGGAAATTGCCGACGAACTTCTGGAACAGTGGCTGGAAAAACAGGGGAAACCAAGAGAAGAAGCCATCAAGATACTTCGTTCTCTGAGACAATATGGCTTAATTCGTCCCTTGGAGGAAGAGAGCTTCTCTCTCCACCATCTTTTGCAAGAAGTTGTACAATATAAGCAAGATAAAACTACTCGTAAAAAGTTAGCGCAAGAAGTATTTGATTTTCTACAGGATCAAATTAAAACATCCCTACAAAGCTCTAATCCTGATCTTTTGGAAAAAGGTAATTGTTATCTCCCTCATATCTCCTTTTTTATGAGGGGTCCATATTGGAATAGGATACCTATTAAAGAACGTTTAGACATCGTAAATTATGCCTGGGAGTTTACTAGACGAATCCACAAGTATGATTCATCATTGGAATTTGCGGAAATCGGATATACTTTGGGTAAATCTTCGAGTGAAGAAGAGTGGAAACAGGAAATGAAAATTGATTTTGCAAATAAACGAGCCTGTTCTCTTACTTCTTTAGGAAAATATGAGGAAGCTCTTTTTTATTCGGAAAAAGCTTTAGATAAATATAAGACTTTCTTCACTAGAAAAAATAAAGAAAATCATTATCTTCATTCCACAACCTATATCACCCTAGCTACTATTCAATACTTTCTTGATCAAAACAGAGCGGCCTTAAATCTTTTTCTTCATGCTCTTCCAGGCCTAGAAAAAATTTATGGTGAAAAAAGTCCGGTTGTTGCAACTACTATGTGCCACATTAGCAATACATACCTTCGATTAGGTCGACAACAAGAAGCTTTGGATTATGCCCAAAAAGCATTAGAGATTCAAAAAACATTTTCTTCTATAGATAACCCAGAGCTCCTCTCTCATACTTATACAACAGTAGCGCTAGTTTTAGATGCTTTAGGTAAATTCTCTGAAGCGCACTCTTATCATATTGAAGCTCTAAATATCTGTAAGCGTCTGTATAAAACTGAAAATGCAATGATTGCTACAGCATTATATAATTTAGCGTGCAATCTTGGAAAATTGGGTAAACATTCTGATGCGTTAAAATTTTATTTGGAAGCGCTTGACATATATAAGAAAGCTTTAGGTGAGCCACATTTTCTTATAGCTCTTTCTTTAAACGGGGTGGCGCAAGCGATTTCAGATCTGGATATCCATCAAAATCAAGCGCTAGAGTATTGTGAACAAGCGCTCAGCATGTTGAAAGAGATATATAAAAAAAAGGAAAACTCAAATATTTTTGAATCTCTATCTCTAAAAGGTCTTATTTTACTCAGACAGAACAAATTTAAAGAAGCTTTCCTAGCTCTTGAAGAAGCTCGAGTCATGGCAATCCAACTTCGTTGTAAATCAAGGCTTATCTATGAAAGATTAGGTAAAGTCTTAGAAGAATTAGGATTATTTTCTGAAGCCGAAAAAAACTATCTCGAAGCTTTAACTATTTTGTTGCGGAAACAAGATAAAAATAGTCTTGAAGTGCTGCAGCTACAAAAATCATTGAGAAATTTAAGGATTAAACAGAGAATTTTTGAGGTCTTTGACCCTTTTTCCTAAGCTACAGTGATCTCTTTGCAGAGGTAGACGTCTTGGATGGTGTGGAGGAGTTGGATTCCTTCGGACATGGGGCGTTGGAAGGCTTTGCGGCCGGAGATGAGGCCGATGCCACCGGCGCGCTTGTTGATGAGGGCTGTTTTTGCTGCTTCGGCAAAATCGTTTTTCCCCGATTCTCCCCCTGAATTGATGAGGCCAATGCGCCCCATATAGCTATTGATGACTTGGTAGCGGCAAAGATCGATCGGGTTATTGGTGCAGAGATCGGTGTACATTTTGTCGGAGTATTTACCAAATTTGAGTGCTTTAAAACCGCCATTATTGGTCGGAAGCTTCTGCTTGACGATGTCAGCTCCAATGGTGGCACCCAAATGATCGGCTTGGCCTGTGAGATCGGCTGCTGAATGGTAATCGGTATCGCCCACCTTAAACGCACTATTGCGTAAGTAACACCATAAGATGGTAGCCATCCCCAAATCATGTGCGGCGGCAAAAGCCCGGCTCACTTCGGTAATCTGGCGATCGCTCTCTGCAGAACCAAAATAGATGGTAGCTCCTACCGCGACGCATCCCATGTCATAAGCTTCTTTGATAGTCGCAAAAAAGATTTGATCGTACTTGTTGGGATAGGTCAGGAGCTCATTGTGGTTGAACTTGAGAATAAAGGGAATTTTATGGGCATAGCGTCGAGAGACAAGACTTAAGACACCTAGGGTCGAAGCTACTGCATTGCATCCTCCTTCAATGGCAAGAAGGACAATATTCTCTGGGTCGAAATAATCGGGATTAGGGGCAAAAGAGGCGCCTGCAGTATGTTCTATACCCTGATCGACGGGCAAAATCGAGAGATAACCTGTATTGGCTAAACGCCCATGTTCAAAAATAGATTGGAGGCTGCGTAAAACGCGATTATTTCTATCGGAAGAGGTGAAAATGCGATCGACGAAATTGCCATCGGTGAGGTGGAGCCTCTCTTTCGGCACGGTTTTACAGACATGCGTAAATAGGGGGGCCGACTCTTCTCCTAGAAGCTCTTTGATTTCGGAATATTTCATAAGGCTTTTATCGCACTCCTAGAGTTTTTTTACAAATAATTTTGTCTCTGGTATCTTGTTCTCTCTTGTTCAATAATTTAAAAAATGACACCGATCTTAACAGTCAAAAATATTACTAAGGTCTTTAATATACAGGGGTCTCCTTTCTTTGCCCTCAAAGGAGTCGATCTGACGATCGAAAAGGGAGAGATCTTTGGCGTGATCGGCATGAGCGGCGCGGGAAAATCGACATTGGTGCGCACCCTTATCGGCCTAGAAACACCGACAGAGGGAGAGGTATGGATAGGTAATGAAGAGGTGACCGGAAGCGACGAGGTGAATCTTAGGGAGATCCGTAAAAAAATAGGAATGGTCTTTCAACATTTTAATCTCTTTCGTTCGCGCGATGCGCTACATAATGTTGCCTTCCCACTTGAGGCTGCCGGCCTACCTACGAAAAAGAGAAAAGAGAAAGCCCACGATCTCCTTGCCCTTGTCGGTTTGAAGGGAAAAGAGAAACTCTATCCCTCACAACTCAGCGGCGGCGAGAAACAACGCGTTGCTATTGCTAGGGCTCTTGCCAACGATCCGATCCTTCTTTTATGCGATGAAGCGACTTCTGCGCTTGATCCTCGTTCGACCACTTCTATTTTAGATCTCTTGAAAGAACTCAACCGGAAGTTAGAAGTCACCTGCTTGCTAATTACTCATGAAATGGAAGTGGTGAAAAGAGTGTGCCATCGACTTGCAATACTTGAGCATGGAGCCATCGTAGAAAAGGGGCCTGTCGTCGATCTCTTTTCTCGCCCCAACCATCCCACGACGAAGTATTTTCTCCAGCAACTTTCACATGCTATCCCCGAGCATTTCCTCCCTCTCAAAGAAGGGGGAGAACTCTTGCGCCTCTCTTTCAAGGGGTCCAAGGCGCAAGAACCTATCATCTCCCGCTTAATTCGCTCTGTCGATGTCGATATTAATATCCTTCTTGGGGAGGTAGATTCACTACAAGAAACCGTAGTGGGGTGCCTTGTGATTGAATCATTTGGGTCTTTGGAAAATAGAAGCAAAGCACGCCTTTTTCTCGAGGAGAGAGGCGTCGCTGTCGAGGTTATCGGATGAACGAAAATGTCCAATTAGCACTTAAACTTCTCCCCATAGAGCTATGGAACACAGTTTATATGGTTTTTGCATCTGGGTTCTTTGCCTTGCTATTTGGAATACCCTTGGGTGTTGTTTTAATACTTACCCAAAGGGGCGGGCTCTCTGAAAAAAAATGGCTCTATAATACCTTGGGCGCTTTAGTAAATGTGGGAAGATCCATTCCTTTTGCAATTTTAATGGTAGCAATTATCCCTTTTACACGCCTTATCGTAGGGACATCCTTAGGAACGACAGCTTCCATCGTACCGCTGACGTTAGCTGCTATTCCTTTTGTCGCACGCATGGTAGAAAATGCCTTAAAAGAAGTACCTTCTTCTATTGTTGAGTCTGCTCTTGTCATGGGAGCAAAAAAGGGGAAAATCGTCTCGCTTATGTTAGCAGAAGCCTTTCCTTGTCTTCTACTTGGAACGACATTCACTTTAGTCACTTTGGTGGGATATAGTGCCATGGCAGGCTTAGTGGGAGGCGGTGGACTTGGAAAAATTGCCATCCAATACGGATATTTGAGGTTTAACGGTTTCATGATGATCACCACTTTAGTTCTCTTGCTCTTGCTCGTCGAAGCTATTCAATGGTTGGGACATAGAGTGGCGCGAGCTGTCTATGTCCAAAGAGGAGAAACGAAATGAAACGCCTTATTCTCTTGTTTTTCTCTACTCTATGTATCGGATGCCAAGACCACTCTAATCGATTAAGAGTGGGAGCTACGCCAGTGCCTCACGCAGAATTGTTAAAAATTGCAGCACCCGAATTAGAGAAGGAGGGGATAAAACTTGAGATCATCGAAATAGATGATTACAACACGCCCAACCAATTGCTCTCTGATAGAGAACTAGATGCGAATTTTTTTCAGCACCTACCCTTTTTAGAAGAGCAAAACAACCATTTGAAGAATAAGTTAGTGCCCTTAGTGGCGGTTCATATTGAACCTATGGCCATTTACTCTTCCACTCTCTCTTCTCTTGAAGAGATTCCCGAAAAGGGGATCGTAGCCATTCCTTGCGATCCGACTAATGAGGCGCGAGCCTTAGAACTCTTACAAGCGGCTTCTCTTATCTCTCTTCGCCCTGCAGGACTTCATGCTACGGTGCTCGATATCATCGATAATCCCAAACAGTTAAAGATCGAAGAGGTCGACGCTCCGTTCCTTCCAAGAATCTTACCCGATGTGAGTTTAGCGGTTATCCCTGCCAATTTTGCCCTACAGGCAGGCCTCTGCCCACAAAAAGATGGCCTTTACTTAGAACAGGGGAATAGCCCTTATGCAAATATTATTGCCATTCGTGAGGGAGAAGAGGGGCGCCCTGATCTTCAACGACTTAAAGAAGTCATGACTTCTCCGCTCCTGAAAGACGCCATTTTAAAAAAATATAACGGCAACCTTCTCCCCATAGAAGATAGCGTTCAAGTTTCGGGCACTAGCTCCGCTCCATCATCCTCTGTTCCTTCTTCCAAAGCCAAAGATTGGTCTTCTTCCAATGATTCCTCGGAAGGAAAAATTACTCTGACTTCGACTTTTGGTTCAGGAGAGAGAGAGACTCTTTTATCTTCCTTTAAAGCGTAAGGCATATCCACGCTCCCTTCTATCTGAGCCTCTTCTAGTGAAATATTTCTTTGAGTACTATCATCGAGGATGCGGATGACATCCCCCCAAGGAGATGCTGTTCTATCGCTGGACACAGATCGTGGCGGAGGTGGACTTTTTGGCTTGTGAGGCACGTGCACGTTGTCCCCGTTTTCTAGTTCCAAGTCTAATGAAGCTAAAGAGCCTGTTGGTTCATCACGTCTTGTAGTATTACCTTCATTTCTTGTCGTATCCATAGTTATGTTAGTAATATCAACCTCTACTTCTTCTCCTTCTAATAAGTTTCGCAATGCTGTTAGTTCTGTATTCGCTGCAATATCTTCTGAAGGTTCTTGTTTAGGAGGAGATTTTCGTCGAGGATAATAGACAAACGGTTTTTGAACTTCGGGTGTGCTTGAATCAGATGGAAGGGGTTTCTTTTTTATTGAAAGGAAGAGACACGTTCCTCCGGCTATTTGAAGTAGTCCTCCTCCCGCTAGGCCGCAGATGCCAAAAGGGAGGCAATTTATCGACCCTGCGGGCCAAAAGGAAATGAGAGAAGAAGTAATCAAAAAGAGACTAAATGATGCACCTACTTTTCCAATGACGATAAGTGTGCCACCTGCCACCGGTTTTTCCCATCCCGAGATGGTCAGGTTATCCAATTTTCTTTTCACGCCAAACAACATAAAAAATCCTTTTTCGCCTCCATTTTACTCCCAGGGGATAGTTTCAGAGTATAAGTTTTTATTTTTTTTGATATTCACTTAAGAGCGTTTTCAGAACCTCATCCCTTCGTCTCGTTGCATCGTCATTGGTAACTTCCATCTGTAACAATTTTTCTAAGAGGAGAGTGCGCGTACTATCTATCAATCTCAGGGATAAGATCTGGGGCTTTGCGGTAAATATATTATGATTCCAAAAATAAAAACAAAATCGATCAAAACACTCAGGATCATATTTAATTAACCCAATGATGAGATCTATAACTTTTGATAATAATTTTCCTAGTTTCTCACTGTTTTTTTCTAACGCTTTTACTCTGTTAGGTACAAGTTGCAGCCAGAGAGTTACAAATCCTCTCTGTGAGATCATCGCCTCTGAAGAAGAACGGAGGGCTTGCTGTTGTATCAAAAGCAAATAATTTAGATTGTAGATTAAAATATCTACATTCTCTGCTCCCAATTTGATTTTTTCTTGATAGTCGGTTAGAAGTTGGAGAACTTGTCCATATTCAAGAATCGATTCTTCGTCCAAAGGAAGCGCATCAAAACAATCTAATACTCTAAAAATCAAAGCATGAGTTGGCATGTTTTCTATGGATCGAGAGAGAATCCATTTCTTCAAAAAAGCACTTATCAAATGGACTACTGGTTTTTTCCGCTTGCTTTCTACCTTCTGGTCGAGCAAAAACTGGACTACTAACTGATAGTTTAACTCAGGGGGCTCTACTGTGATGTAAGCTGTGATAAAAAAAACATCGAATAATCGATCCAACACATCCACTCTATTTGTTTTTATTAACACACTAAGAAGCTGCCCCAAAGTCTTTGTAAGATCTTGATCGAGCATACCGGAAAGAAATGGATATGATTTATTTCGTTCAAAAAATAGTTGGATCCTCTCCATGGCCACATCCATTTTTTTCTTCGCTTGTAGAAGGATGATCCATATCTCTAATTCAATCATGCAAAATTTGACATAGTTACGATTAGGATCATTCGCTGTATAAGTCACCTCTTCAAACATTAAATCTTCATGATGTATCACTTCAGATGCTACTAGTACTGCATTAGGATTTTCTGTGCCTCCTGCTCTTGCTATGATTCCCCTTACTTTTTCATGGAGTTGATCTATTTGAGGTATAGAAGACGAAAGGACTGAAGCCTTATAAGTTTTTTTCCTAATGTTCTCATAAAGATCGATCAATAAACATAAATTGCTAAAAAGATAAATGCCAAAATTTCTACCCTCATTATATAAAACTGCATCTAAATCAGGAATAGAACACAAAATATCGGTATGGCGGCCAAGATGCTGGTGATAGAGAAAGGATATTGAGGTTAAATGAAAAAAAACATCCTGGCGCAAATTAGGTGTCGCATGAAGAATTTTTTCCTTTTCGGTTAATAAAAACAATTCGACCATTTTTTCGATATGGCCAAATTTCATCAGTTGTATGAAAACAGTTCTCCAGACAAGCTGATCATCTAGCGTTTTAAAATATTCTCTAAGAGTAATTAAGATATCGGCACCAAATATAATTCCCGCTGCAGTGATTACACTCTCATCGATAGACCCCTTGGCAATCGTCTTTATTCTCTCTCTCTCCAGATCTTCTAATTGAAAGGAGGAAAGTTTTTCTAGGTAATGCAACATCAATTCCCAAGCTTTTGCATCAAATAAGAACTGCAAAGAATCGAGTAAAATCGGCATCAGATCATTTTGAGGTACTTGAGGTGAATGTGTATGAATCTCTTGAATAATAGAGATCGCTGAAATTGGATCATGTAGTTCATCAATATAACGACGCGCCACTTCTAAGGCACTTTTCCTTCTCTCTTTGCAATTTTCCTCAGTTGCCGTAGCCAGAGTTAAAACTACAGTTGCGCTGCTCATAGTTATGAGCTCGACTACTTGTTGTGTACGCTCACGCTCAGGCCACCAAGAGCAAGCCAACTTGAGCTTGAGTTGCAAAGCTTCTGATTGGTAGGGTTCTATTGTATGGAATTTTGACTCGTCTCCTTTTTTTAAAAGACAAAAAACAAGAAGGGGATTCTCATTTTCCAAATAGTGCATGGCCCTTAACCAGAAATTGGCATTTTCAAGATTACAAACCATTGTAAGGTTCATGAGGTGGATTTGTATCGCGAGTCGTTTTATAGACAGAAGATCATCTTTTTGAAGAATAAAAGAGATTAACAAAGGGAGTAAGCCTTCGATTTCCCATTTAACATCGAGAAGAGCTCGAAGTTCTGATAGAGTAAGTACAATTTCTATATCGTCAGACGTAATTTTTAATTTACCCAGTAGCAAAAGATATTCTTTTTTAATTTGTGAATTTTTAGTGGCTGAAAATGAAATAAAATAGCACCTAAACATATCTCTTCTGCTCTCCTCTTCAATTTGACTTGAAGATTCGAGCAATCGTTCCGCCTGAAACGGAGAACTAACCAGAAGAGCATTCAATAAAACATGGAGATGGCGCTCATATCCTTTTTCTTTCGAACAGTATTTAATATAAAAATCGAGGGCACTTCCCCATTGTTTTTTCTCTAAAAGGTTTAAAAAAAGGCGAAGTCGCAAGTCGGCAATGCTTTCTATCGGTAAAAAATCGGAGAGATGATCTAAGACCTCCACTTTGTCAGAGCAAGAGCCTAAAGAGAGATAGAATGAAGCAACTTGCCTTTTCTCTTCCTCTGTTTCTGTTTTGGAAAGAAGAGCGTTTTCATAGACATAAAGAGCTTCGTGTGAGAATCCTTGTGCCATTAATTTTTCACAAAGAGTGCTCAGAAAAGAAAATACTTCGGGCTGTTTTCCTCTTTCGATGGCGGCGCGATACTCTCTCCAAAGTAAATAAACCTCAGATGCAGATGTAGAAGTAGAGGCAAGCAACACTTGCAATACTACTAACCACCCTTTGGCTTCTTCAGGGTGCTGAGAAAGAATTACGCCCTGTGCGCTGCCTCTTCGCATGAGTTCTTGCGCTACAGTAACTTCGATTTGCGATAGTTGTAGAGCATACCAAACAATGGCTTGTGATGAAGCGCTTTTTTCTTTCTCATCAATGGGGAGTGCAGGCAGAGCGCAAAGAGCTATCAAAGTTCTGCCAGCGCGAGCTACAAGCCGTTGCTCCTCGGTTGAGAGGGGAGCCTGGGGCGCTTTGGAATTATACATTCGATGAGCAATAAGAACCAATGTACGAAAAGTACCCTGGGGCTGAGCAATGAGCCATTGTTTATCATCGAGCTTTTTC
>JBIOXR010000069.1:0-8870 GCA_044869735.1 Chlamydiales bacterium | reverse complement strand
TAATATTGACCCCTTTCCGATCGTTCAACTGCGGGAGCTTTCGCTGTCTCCAAAACATGAAATTATTTCTCGGATCTGGTATAACTTTTAACTTTTTTTGCTTCTAATTTTTTCGCAGTATTATTCGAGTCGGTTTTTTTGTTCGTGTACCACTGCTGCAGCATCCCGAGGAGCATCGAGGAGAGCCAGTAGATATTTAAACCGGAGGGGAAATGGTAGAAAAGGACGGTAAATACGACGGTCATTATATTGCCCATTGCCCGTTGCTGTCTCTGTTGATCGGTCATTTCAGAAATATCTTTTGCTCCTCCAGTGCTCATCCGCTGTTGGAAAAACATCACTACCCCTAGCAAGATCGGGAGAAGGTGGAACTGGTTGCCGATAAAAAAGATAGGGCGGTCCCAAGAGAAAAGTACGTCGGGAGCTGTGAGATTGTCGATCCAGCCGGGAATGAAGGAGGCTCCTCTCAACTGGAAAGACGATTTAAGAAGGTCGAACATACCAATCAAAAAGGGGATTTGAATCAAGATGGGCAAGCATCCCATGAAGGGATTCACCTTTTTCTCCCGATAGAGTTTCATCAACTCCATCTGAGCTTTTTTGGGATCTTTCTTATATTTTTTCTGGATCTCTTGAGCTTGGGGAGTAATGAGCTGCATTCTCTTCATGGACTTGATCGACCAAGCGTTCAAAGGATAGAGCAGAATCCTCAAGAAGACAGTTAAGAGGATAATCGAAAAGCCCCAAGAACCCGTGAGCCTGTGGAAAAACTGCATCACTACATAGAGGAACTTTGCAAAAGGTGCAGAGATAAAAGAAAACCATCCGTAAAACGTTTTAGAGGCCAAGTAATCGGGATTATACCCCGTTGTGGGATCTGCGTAGAATCGATCGACTTTTTTGAGGATGTCTTCCTCAAAAGGTCCTGCATAGATGCGGAAATGGTGTGTTTTATTCGTTCGAGGGAGAGGAAGGAGAACCTCGTAGCCCGGATATTTGGACGGTTTATAGGGTTCGTACTGCGGATCGATCAATGAAAGTCGGGTGGGGACTTCGTCTCCGGGGATAGCAGTCGCTCGATAGCCTGCTGCATTTTCATCGAGAGGATCGAGAATAATCCCTAAATAAGCATTCGAATCAACTACCCAATCGGGGGAGACTGAGGTCGCATTAATCACCTCGCCCGGTTTAGGAAGAGAGAGTTTCTCTACACCCGATTTTCCTTTGCGGGTAATTCTGTATTGGATTTGAGGCGTGTAATTGCGAGACATGATTTCAACTTCGGGAATTCCTGAGGTGAGCCAAAGCCCTCTGTTGTCTCCTTCGATGTCGATCTTGAGGTCAACGATATAGGGAGCCTCTTGTATTAGGGAAAAGGTCTTGGTGATTTTGCGGTGGGGTTGAGAAGCCTCAAAAACGATTTTTTGCGGGGTGAATTCTTTGACTTCGAAGACAAGTTCAGCAAGTTCAGGATAATCTGAAACGATGTTGAGAGCATAGAGAGCCGGTGGAATATAAGTAGTGTGTTGTTCGTCTTTTCTTATCAGATCGCGCCGGATCAAAGGATAATAGCCTCCCTGTTTCCCTTGCTGCTCTTGTTCGCTTCCCGGAATGTAATAAGGATAGAGAGGAAAAGTGGCATTCCTTGGGTTTTGCTCTAAAATATCGCGGTCAAACCCGATTTCATTGACGACGCTCTCTTTGTCTTTTTCGGTATGAAAAGGAAGGTTAACTTCAGCTAGGGCGCCCCCAACATTGGTGAAAACGAGTTGCTGGTAATCGTTTTCGAGAACGTAATATTTCTGTTCCCCACTGGGGAGAGCAGCAGTGCGGGCAGGAAGGTCGACAATAGGTGTGAAGAGGGGGAGGTTTTGAAGTTCGACGAAGACGTCGCCGGAGCTTTCATAGAAACCCAGAGGAAAATACTCTCCGTTGCTTTTGTAGATAGCCAAAGCATTAGTGGTCAGAGGACCCTGAGGAATAGAGAGAGTTCCATCTTGAAAAATGCCCCAGTAGACCCGAGGTGGTTCTCCTTTTGGGAATGTCACCAACTGGAGATCGTATAATCCCACTTCGGGAATGCCGGCCAAATGAAGACGCTTAAAATGAGTGGGAGCATAGAGGATGGGACCGCCGACAGAGAACTCTTTCGTTTTGAGAAAATTTTCCTCGAACCCTCCATTTTTTTTGCGGTAAATGGTCGTGGGCAGCTCTTTCTGCCAAGCGAGGGAAAGGACCCCTCCTCCTACTTCTAATCCTTGAGCTACTTTTTGTTTCCCTTGGGCATCGAGATAGAGATCAACTAGAGGAAGTTGTTCGATGCGAGCCGTTTTCTCCTCGATCTCTTTCGATTTTGCTAGGTTTTCTTTTTCTCTTGTAGCTTGCACTTGGGTTTGGTATTTCCTCTCATCTTGGTCGCGCCAATAACTGAAAAAGAGGTTCACACCAAAAAAAACCAATCCAAAAAAAATGAGAAAAATGAGTGTGCGTCTATCCATTATTCAAACTACAAAAAATAAATGCATAATAACATAACCGCCGATAAAGGCATAAGGATAAAGCATGATCTTTCGCAAAAAATGGAAATTCCTGTCAAAGAAAAATCTATTTATCCTTTATCCTTTAACCAGGAAACGGGGGTGCCAGATGGGAGAAAAAATTTTAGGCGATTATAAAATTCTCAAAGAAATTGGAAAAGGGACTTTAGGCACCACTCTCTACGCAGAACATCGCTTTATTAAAAAACCCTATGTACTAAAAATTCTTCCAAAAGAATTAGCAACCGATAGGCAATTCCTGAAGCGTTTTGAAGAGGAAATTGCCACTTTGGCGCTCCTCGACCATCCTCAAATTGTAAAAATGCATAATGTCTCTTTTGCCGATGGCGTTTACTTTGTGGTCACCGATTGTATCGTCGATTCCATAGGAGAAACCACCCATTTGGGCCAATACATGGCGGGGCGCAAGGAACGGCTGCGCGAAAATGAACTTTTTTCACTGTTATATCAAATTGCTGATGCCCTCGATTATGCTCATAAGATGGGTGGAGGAATTGTTCATCGTAGTTTAAAACTGTCAAATCTCTTGATCGGCAAAGCCTCACCTCATTTGACAGTTTACCTGTCGGATTTTGGCCTTGCCAACATCATCGGAGCAGGCCATCTCGTCGCCCGGTCGGTGAAGACGATGTGCGATGTTCTAGGAACTTTACCAGTCGATATGAACGAGAAGAGCGAATATGAAAAATATTTGCCCGTTCCCATTGAAGGGCAAAAAATTTCAAAACTGGCCCAATCGTTTTTACAATCCTATGCCTTTTTAGCTCCTGAGCAAAAGCGGAAAATAACCGAACGTGAAGAGATCACGGTGGATATTTACGCTTTTGGAGTGCTCCTTTTCTTTTTGGCGAGTGGCTGTTTCCCAGAAGGAGTCTTTACAAAAATTTCCGAGATTGCACCCGAATATCAATCCGATTGGGATTCGCTCCTCTCTGCTTGTTTACATATGGACCCAAATAAAAGACCTAAAGAACTGCTACCTCTTCTCGAAAAAATCACAAAAGAGACGCGAGCACCTGGTATCGCCGATTTTGTAGCTGCTCCACGAGTGAGTGAAATAAAAATGGAACCACTTTCTGGCGAAGAATTGAAACTCATTCTCTCTAAAAAAATGGAAGAGGCATTTGCGGCTTCTGTTCCCTTAGAAGAGGAGAAAGTGGTAAGTATAGAAGCAAAACAGGTCTCTTTTTCTAGTGCACCGGATACTTCAGCTTCTATAATCGAAGAGGCGCGAGAATCAGTTCTCGCTTCTCCTTTGGTTCGAGAACCCGTAGTGACGGAGTATTATCCGGAAGAAAAAGAGAAGAAAAAAATCGAGCCTCTCTTAACCGAGCTAGCCATTATCCCATCGGGCCGCTATCTCAGGGGAAGCGGGCAAGGAAATAGAGATGAAATGCCCGCCCATTATATAGAACTCTCTTCGTTTGCTCTCGATGTTCATCCCGTTACGAATGAACAATTCGTCCGATTCCTCGAGTATATGGGAGGAGAAAAAGATCATCAGTATCACGATATCATTCGCCTCAAAGATTCTCGAATCAAAAGAGCTGCTGGCAAATTGTCGACTGAATCGGGTTATTCGAAGCATCCTGTCGTGGGAGTTACCTGGTATGGAGCTGTCGCCTATGCCAAGTGGGTGGGAAGGCGTTTACCCACAGAAGCCGAATGGGAAGTAGCTGCGCGCGGAGGAGAAGAGTCGCTGTATCCTACAGGCAATGCGATTGAGAAGAGCGAAGCGAATTTCTTTAGTTCTGATACGACGCCGGTAAAAAGCTATGATCCTAATCGCTATGGACTGTTTGATATGGCCGGCAATGTCTATGAATGGTGCCAAGATTGGTACGGATACGACTACTACGAGACCTCGTCTCAAGAGCCCATTAACCCCTTGGGGCCCATCCAAGGGGTATACCGAGTATTACGAGGCGGCTGCTGGAAGAGCTTGGTGGATGACTTACGCTGTTCCCATCGCCATCGCAATAACCCAGGTGCAGTCAATGGTACCTATGGATTTCGCTGCGCTGCTGACATTTTATGACTGAAAAAGAGTACCGAAAGTTATGCCAAGAGATCTGGGAGCATAACAGGCGCTACTTTATAGATAACGATCCCTTGATTTCCGATTATGAGTTTGATCAACTCATGAATCAAGTCATTGCCATTGAAAAGGAGCATCCCGAATGGGTGTTTCCTGGCTCTCCTACGGGAAGGGTAGGCGAGGCCGTGACAGGGGGATTCCCCGTAGTAAGTCACACTATTCCCATGCTCTCTTTGTCCAATACCTATTCCTATGAAGAAGTGCAGGAGTTTATCTCAAGAGTGGAAAAGCTCCTCCATCGAAAAAATCTCATTTATGCTGTGGAGCTGAAAATGGATGGCATTGCTGTCTCCATTCGTTACGAAAAAGGCCTTTTAACACGCGGAGTGACGAGAGGAGATGGCTGGAAGGGAGATGAGATTACTTTGAACATCAAGACCATTCCCACCCTTCCTCTCGCATTGCCCTCTCCTTTTCCTCCTGTGCTCGAAGCGCGCGGAGAGGTATTTATGCCTAAGAAAATGTTCTCTTTTCTCAATGAGATGAGGAAAAAAAGGGAGGAACCTCTCTGGGCAAATCCAAGAAATGCTGCCGCTGGATCATTAAAATTGCTCGATTCTAAAGAGGTAGTTAAAAGAGGGCTCCAACTTTTCTTTTATAGCATTGCCGAAGGAAGACCGAGAGAGATTACTAGCCATTTTGATAGCCTCGCTTATCTAAAAGAACTCACTCTTCCCGTCGTTCCGGGAAGAGAGCGGTGCCGCTCTTTTGAAGAAATTGTGGAGTTTGCCGAAAAGGTGCGCCATCTTCGCTCTTCTCTTCCTTATGAGATTGATGGGATCGTCATCAAAGTCGATGATTTGCAGAGTCAAGATAAGCTTGGCTTCACTGGTAAGAGCCTCCGGTGGGCCGTGGCGTATAAATTTTCGCCCGAACAAGCCGAAACAAAAATTCACCATATCGTCGTTCAAGTAGGAAAAAGTGGCGTGTTAACTCCGGTAGCTCTTCTCGAGCCGGTCTTTTTAGCTGGTAGCACGATCTCAAAAGCAACACTCCATAACCAAGAAGAGATTAAAAGGAAAGACATCCGAGAGGGAGACACAGTGATCATTGAAAAAGGGGGAGATGTTATCCCCAAAGTCGTGGAGGTAATAAAAGAGAAACGACCTGAGAAGACCCCTCCTTGGAAAATGCCCTCTCGTTGTCCTGCGTGTGATACCCCTGTCGTCAAAGTGGAAGGGGAAGTAGCCCTCCGTTGTCCCAATTTCAAAGAATGCCCCGCTCAAGGGTTGCGTCGGATTGTTTTTTTTGCAAGCAAGTCGGGAATGGATATCGAACACTTAGGAGTAAAAGTGGTAACCCAGCTTTTCGAAAAGGGGATCATTAAAAAATTTTCGGATATCTATCGACTAACGGAAACCGATCTTTACCAACTGAAGAACTTCAAAGAGAAAGCAGTCCATAATCTGTTGAGTAGCATTGAAGCTTCGAAACAAACGACGCTAGCTCGCTTGATCATGGCATTGGGAATCAAGCATGTCGGAGTTGAAACCGCAGAAGATCTCGCTGAGCGGGCTGGGTCTATTAAACGACTGATAGAAATGACACCCGAAGAACTCATGTCGATTGAGGGGATTGGCGAAAAAGTCGCCGATTCGATAGCAGCCTTTTTTGCCGATGAAGAAAATCTCAAAGAAATCGAATCACTCCTCGCCTATGGCGTAAAACCTCGAGTGGAGAAAGTCAAGGGATATGAAGATCACCCCTTCTTTGGAAAAAACTTCGTCTTGACCGGTTCTCTAGAACGTTATACTCGCGACCATGCCAGCTCTCTTATTAAAGAAAGGGGAGGCAAAGTTGGCGGGACAGTCACCAAAACCACCGACTTTTTACTAGTGGGAGCCGAACCCGGTTCCAAACTTGAAAAAGCAAAAAAAATGGGAATTAAAATCCTCGACGAGCCTCATTTCGAAAAATTACTGTGAGGTATTTTCTTGCTGATAATTTGCTATGCAATAGGCCTCTATCCCTGCTATTTTCATCCTTCCTTTTTTAAGGTTTGCGGCAATCGTCGTATCAGAGGCAGTAGGCTGTTGGTAATCAAAGTGTTGATTTAACTTTGTACCGTTTTGAGCTCCTTTGTATTTTAGGTGGTCGGCTACGCTACCGTGACCTTTAAGCACGGCATAATAGAGAGGTGTTGCTCCTGAATTATCTTCAGCGTTGATGTCAGCGCCACCTATGCAAAGGGTGATAACTGTGTCTAAATTTCCACCGATAGCTGCAGAATGAAGAGGCGTACGCCCTTTGTTATTTACAGCATCTAGACCCAAGTTATCGTTGGAAAGCAGCTGATGGGCGGTATCTGCATGACCATTTTTTGCGGCTCGATGAAGGGGGAGTGCTCCTGAGTGATCTTGAAGAGCCCTATTGGCTCCCTTTTTCAACAACTCTCCTACCACTAACTTATGGCCCCCTTCGGCAGCCAAATGAAGAGGAGTAGCGCCTACGGCGTTTTGGACGTCGCAGTCAATATCATCGCGCTCAAGAAGCGCTGTTACCTGCATATAAGATCCCTTTTGCGCAGCAATATGAAGAGGAGTATTTGTTGCATCATCGGGTGCATTAATATCTTCTATTTGCTCGGCAAGAGCTTTCGATTTCTCTACTTTCCGCTTGAACAAGAAAAGTGCTACTAGGGAGATTGTTCCTCCGATAAAGAGAAGAGTAGCTCCACTACACAGTACGATACCACTCGAAAGACAAAAGATATAACCACCGGTTCCGGGAACTCCTACGACCTTAGCTAGAATGATAAAAATAGCTCCTGCAACTTCCCCAACCGTAACTATCAATACCAAAGTAGAAGAGAGAGAGGAAGAGAATCCACGAGAACAATCTTTTGGACTACTTATTGATCGCGTTGAATCTGCAGTTGTTGCCATAAGACTTGCCTACTAACTTTAGTAAATACAGTATAAATATAGATTGAAATAATTGTAAAGAATTTGTTACAAGATACCCCAACCGTGAGGTTCCTATGAAAAAGTTTCTTTTATCACTTCTCGTGTTTGCTACTGCAGTGCTCACTGCAGCTCCCGATCCGTTCAATCCAAAATATGGTTGGATGGATGCACTGGTTGAAAAAAATTTTCTCCCTTTTGAAAAAGGAATTTCTCGAAAATCGATTGATAAAACCCAAAACGCCCATCCTTGGATCGTCCGGATCAAAGTAAAAAATAACCGGGTGACACAAGCAAAAGGGGAAAAAGGTGCCGCTTATAAGATGATCCAGCATCTCGCCGAAACTTATGGCTTGCCCGATCTCGACATTCTCTACTTCCAGCAAGATGGAATTGCTGGACCGCTAGCAGGCGATGCTCCCGTCCTTTGTTCTTCTAAGAAAAAGAATGTCATCCAAGGAATTTATTTTGCCGATTGGCTTTCGCATATGCCCAATCCTCAATGGGATGATATCGCTCACCGGATCAACGAGACACTCGAACATTTAAACTGGGAGGATAAAAAAGACCAACTCATTTGGCGTGGAGCGACAACCGATGGATACTATACACCTAAAAATTGGTTCCAACAAAGGCGCGGGAAGCTCTGCTATCTCTCCCTCCTCTATCCCGATTTAATTGATGCTCGTTTTGTCTGGGCATGCGCTTATACGAGTAGCAATCCCCATAATGTGTGGAATGCCGTGCCTCAAGGTCAATTCATGACTCATGAAGAGCAGGTCGGCTACAAATACCAAATTATCGTCGATGGCCTTTTCACGACTTATCCCGGAGATCGCTGGAGACTCCTTTCCGATTCTGTCGTATTTATGCATGAAAGTGAGTATGGCCATTGGTTTTACGAGGCTTTGATCCCATGGATACATTACGTCCCAGTCAAGAGCGACCTTTCCGATCTCGTCGAAAAATTGGAGATGATGCGTCAACAACCGCTTTTGGGTCGTCAATTAGCCGCGAATGCACGCGAATTTGCGCAAAATTATTTAATGTCCGAGCACATTGCAATTTATTGCTATAAAACTCTTCTTAAATATGCGTCTCTTCAAAAGTTTAATCCTTAGTGCGTCTCTTTTTCTTGCTTTTACCCCTCTTTGGGGTAAAAGCATCTCGGGAGAGTTGCAAGATTATGTCGATTTTTGCCAATCGGCTGCCGAAGATGATGCGGTATTTTCAACTTTTAAACGCTCTCCCCTCTACCGCACCGTCCTCGAGCATGTTTCATATGAATTGGGAGAGGAATACTTAAAAACC
>JBIOXR010000068.1:0-4431 GCA_044869735.1 Chlamydiales bacterium | reverse complement strand
AACGACCATTATCCTCGATACCATTCTCAACCAGAAAGGGAAAGATATGGTATGCATCTACGTCGCTATTGGGCAAAAAGCCTCGACGATTTCCCAAACGGTAAAAATTTTAGAAGACTTTGGGGCTCTGGCCTACACCACCGTTGTTGCAGCCTCTGCTTCCGATACTGCCTCTCTTCAATACATTGCCCCCTATGCAGGAGCTGCTATGGGAGAGTACTTCATGTATAAAGGCAAACACGCCCTTTGTTTTTACGACGATCTTTCTAAACATGCTACTGCCTATCGGCAGTTATCTCTGTTGCTCCGCCGCCCTCCGGGTAGAGAAGCCTTTCCAGGAGACATTTTTTACCTCCACTCCCGCCTCCTTGAAAGAGCTGCGAAACTCAACGACGAGCAGGGAGGTGGTTCTTTAACTGCGATCCCCGTCGTCGAAACCCAGGCCAACGACGTCGCAACCTATATTCCCACCAATGTCATCTCCATCACCGATGGGCAAATTTATCTCGAATCCGACCTCTTTTACTCTGGTGTGCGCCCTGCTGTGAACGTCGGTATTTCTGTATCGCGCGTGGGAGGTAAAGCCCAACCGAAAGCGATGAAAAAAGTTGCTGGAGGCCTACGCCTGAGCCTAGCCCAATATCTCGATCTAGCAGCTTTTGCCCAGTTTGGTTCTGATGTCGATGAAACGACAAAAGCTCAGCTCACTCGAGGAGAAAGAATGGTGGAGATTCTCAAACAAGACAAGTTTAGTCCTCTCCCCTTGGAAAAGCAGGTGATGCTCATCTATGCTGCAACGCAAGGGTATCTCGACGATATCCCCATAGCTGCGGTAAAAGAGTTCGAACATGCCTTTACTTCCTTTATCGAAAAAGAGCATCCCGATATCCCCTCAACCATTGCATCAACGCGCGATCTCGACAACCCCACCAAAGAGCGGCTCGATGGGGCCATCGCCCAATTTAAAACCACCTTCTCTCCGAAATAAATTGCATGTCATCCCTAAGAAACATTAGAAACAGAATCCGATCGGTCGAAAATATCAAGCAGATTACTCGTACTATGGAAATGGTCGCCTCTGCTCGTCTCCTCAAAGCGCAAATGAAAGCGAAACAATCTCTCCCTTACATGGCCAAATTAAGGGAGATCCTCCAAATAGTGGCCAGCGCACCAGACATCGACGCCCTCTCTCCCTTCTTTGAGCAACGCGAAATAAAAAAAACAGGGCTCGTCATCATCGGGGCCGATAAGGGGTTATGCGGGGCATATAATTCGAATCTCATCCAAGCTGCCGATCGCTTTTTGCACCAATACGCCTCGAGTGACATCGAACTCATTCTCGTTGGCCATAAAATGGTCCAACACTATCGTTGGCAAAAATGGGTCATCGGGAGCACTCTTGCTCCTTGGAGTGGCAAACTCACCTCCCCCATGCTCAATGCCTTTACCCACCTTCTCGTCGATGAATTTCTCACAGGGGATCTCGATATTATTTATCTTGTATACACCCAATATCACGGGATTTTAAACCGCGAAGTAATCATCGAAAAATTCCTTCCTATAGAGAAAGAAACGACGACGGAGAAAAAGGCCTTAGGCTATCTTTTTGAACCCTCACCCGACGAAATTTACGAAGATCTCCTCCCGCGTTATTGCAAGACTAAACTCCAAGCAGCGTTCCACCAAGCCTATGCTTCTGAACTAGCCGCTCGCATCTTATCGATGAAAACGGCTTCACAAAATGCTGAAGAGATGATAGATCACTTGACTTTGACGCGAAACAAACTTAGACAAGAAGGCATTACAAGGGAAATGCTCGAAATTACAATGGGAGCAGGAAACTAATGGGAAAAGGAAGACTCAAGCAGATCATCGGACCTACACTCGATATTGAATTCCCTGCAGATCAAATACCGAGTATTTTTAATGCCATTCGCATCCAAGATAAGGAAAGGGGCATCGACTTATTATCGGAAGTGGAAATCCTTTTAGGAGATAATACAGTACGGTGTATTGCCCTTTCTTCTACTGATGGATTAGTGCGAGGAATGGAAGCCATCGATACGGGCAGCCCTATCACCGTCCCGGTCGGAACGCCCACGCTAGGAAGGATTTTTAATCTTTTTGGACAACCCATCGATCAGTTGCCCCCTCTCGACCCCTCAACGCCACGCGCTCCGATCCATCGCGTCTCCCCCACCTTGAAAGAACAAGAGACGAAGACATCGATCTACGAAACAGGCATTAAAGTCATTGACCTTCTACAACCCTTTCCCAAAGGAGGGAAAATCGGCCTCTTTGGAGGTGCAGGAGTGGGAAAATCGGTCATTGTGATGGAGCTGATCCGAAGTATTGCTGCCGAGCATGGTGGTTATTCTGTTTTTTGTGGGGTTGGAGAGAGAACGCGCGAAGGCAATGAGCTCTGGCTAGAAATGAAAGAGACCGGAGTCCTTTCTAAAACAACTCTTGTGTTTGGCCAAATGAATGAACCACCAGGTGTGCGGTTACGCGTAGGATTAGCTGGGCTTACAATGACCGAATATTTTCGCGATCAAGAACACCAGGATGTCCTTTTATTTATCGATAATATCTTCCGATTTGTCCAAGCTGGCGCTGAAGTGTCGGCCCTTTTAGGTAGAATGCCCTCTGCCGTAGGGTATCAACCCAATTTAGGTACAGAAATTGGATCCTTGGAAGAGAGAATTACCTCGACGGGGGTTGGCTCCATCACTTCTGTGCAAGCAATCTACGTTCCTGCCGACGACTACACCGATCCTGCCCCTGCAAGTATTTTCCCTCACCTCGATGCAGCCACCACCTTATCGCGTCAAATCGCCGAATTGGGGATCTATCCTGCCGTCGACCCTCTCATTTCATTTTCTCGCATTCTCGACCCTCACATCGTCGGTGAAGAACATTACCGAGTAGCCCGTCAGGTACAAAAAATTCTGCAGCGATACAAAGACCTCCGCGATATCATCATGATCTTGGGGCTAGATGAGCTCTCCGAAGAGGATAGACTCATCGTTTCCCGAGCAAGGAGAATCCAAAAATTCCTCTCCCAACCTTTCTTCGTCGCCGAAGCCTTTACCGGCAAACCGGGCCGCTTCGTCAAACTCAAAGAGACCGTGCAAGGATTTAAAATGATTGTCGATGGCGAAGTCGACGACCTTCCCGAACAAGCCTTTTACATGGCGGGATCCATGGAAGATGTTTTTGCCAAAGCCCACGAATTAAATGTTTAATCTATCTATTCTCACTCCGGAAGCCGTCTTCTTTGAAGGCGAAGTGGTCTCTTTGAAAGTGCCTGGTAAGGAGGGGTACATGGAGATCTTAGCGCACCATGCTCCTCTGATCGCCAGTCTAAAAAAAGGAACTCTTGCTCTGGTTACTAAAAACGACGAACGCCTTACGTACCAAATCACTGGAGGTTTTCTCGAAGTCGCCGGGAATAGAGCTGCCGTCTTAGCCGATGATATTCCTTCTTGAGACACCCTCTTAGTCTTCTAACTTGGGCATATCTTTGTAAGACTCAGATTCTGGCTTCCAGAGAGTAACAGAAATATTACAATTTTCTACCCATCCCTGTTCATAGTCTAGATAAGGAAGCCCACACTCTTCTCCCCCCAATAGCTTTTTGAGCCATACCAGATACCCAACTCTATCAAAAGGATCAGAAACATCGCTGCACATACAAAAACAACCATTACACTCAGCAAAGTCTTGGATGCTCCAAAACTCACAAGAGTTCAATGAATGAATATGGAAAACTTCTTCTGGATTATAATAGTTAAAATCATACTTAGATGTATGGCGGTATCGGACGAGAAATGACTCGGTATTAAATGGGTTTGGATCGTTGTATTTTATAACTGCAGATTTCTTGTTTTTTATTACACGTAATGTATCGTCTGGAAGCCTCTTTTCAAAAGAAACACGACCGAAAGGATTATCTCCAAACTCTGTATGTTTTATTACAGAATCTCCCGCATGAGTCAAGAGAAGCTCTCTCACTTTCTTTAATAACTCATTTTGATTGATTCTATATAACTCCTTTTTGCTAACAAGCACTTTGTGTTCTCCAAGAGCTTTGCTGAGGTTATCTAAAGCTGTCATATCAAACGTTAGGGAAGTCTTCTCTTGGGAAGGATTCTCATAGAGATCATCCTCGAGATTCTGCTCATTATTAGTAGAAGAAAGAGCATTCGTTGCAACAGTAGTGATAACCCCATGGGAGCCTCCCGAAACTGGGGCAGAGTTAGTATCTGGATCAACCAATTCAGGCATATCCGCGAATTCATTTTGTCTAGGGGGTAAAGAAGAGGGAATAGACATATTATAATCTTTTTTAGTACAAGATACTCTATTTTAACAATTTAAATTCTATTTTTCTAGAAGTTTTAAATCCCATATTTGCAAATTTTTATTTGT
>JBIOXR010000067.1:0-3276 GCA_044869735.1 Chlamydiales bacterium | reverse complement strand
GGAAACAGACAAAGAGCTTTCAGAAGACGAATGCGCAGAGGCTTCCGATGCAAATCGGGAAAAGTCTTTGCCTCATTTAGAGATACCTGTATATGAAGAGCTTGCAGTAAGAAAAGTGGCTGAGGATTTCCTCAGCATTGGTAATGATGATCAATATGAACATGGGATTTTTAGATGCGATGATATTTTAGTGCCATTTTTAGCCCTTGCTGCTAATGATGATGATATTAACAATTGGGCCACTTTACGATTGGTTTGCCGTCATTGGTATCATATAATTAACGATCTTAAATTAAATCAGCATAGTTTGTATCGCGTTCTTCTTAAAAATGCAGTTAAGAAGGTAAATGAAAGACTAATACACAAACATGCTAATCGTCTTATGGCAAGATTAATGTCACTTAATTCGCCTATCGGATTAATGCAAGCTTCTCCTGTAATTAGACTGCGTTCTCTGTTTAAAAATAGATTAGAGTTGGATAGTTTATTAATGATAGATAAATGTCCAGAGGATGTAATTTCAATGTTGTTTAAAAAAACTACATTATTATTTGAAAGAAATTCTTGTTTTCGAATTATAGGAGATATTGAAGGAATAACTAAGGGAATTCTTTTTAAAATTAGCAAAAAAGAAAAAACTAATTGGGTTTTAATGCTAGCTATTAATATAGAGCGGGGAAATGACAAGAGGGACGATTGGAGGATAATCTTTGGAAATGAAACTTCGATTTTTAATGAAAATTGGTCAAAGGGAGATACAAGAAGATGGAGAGATGCAATACTACCTGGTTGGGTTGTAGATCCAGATGATTCAGATTAAAAACTTTACAAGGCAAATTTAAGACCATTTATGGTCGCTACACCGTTGGATTGAGAGTGATTCCTGGGTTGACTTCGACGAGGCCCATGATGGTGACGCCATCATCAACCGTGAGAGACTTGGCTTTGATGTCGCCTTGCACGGAGGCTTCCGAGCGGAGCTCTAGTCTCTCTTCCACTGTGATGTTCCCTTCAACTTTTCCTTCGATGACGGCGCTTTTGAGGTTGAGGTTTGCCTTGACTTTGCCTTTCGGACCAACGATTACGCGCCCTTGGGAGACGAGTTCTCCTTCAAATGTCCCATCGATGCGTAGCAGGCGCTCAAATCGTAGCTCGCCACGAAAAGTCACTCCTTCACCAAGGGTGGTTTCGGGTTCCTCTTCTTTTTTTGCTCCTTGGAAGGGGTGAGGCAAAGGAGATTTTTTTTGCCCGGCCCACGACTCTTCTTGCCAGCGGGAGGGAGGCTCTTGTCCCCCATGAGGGTCAAAAATGCGCGTGGAGACTTCGGCAAAACCAGAAGGAGTCTCTCCTTTTTTCATTCCATATTTGTAAGAGACATTCTCCTCTTCGTAGGGTGAAGATCCCTCCATCTCTTGGGGATTTTTTCCTGTCCGGCGAAACATGTTGCTAACTCCTAAGGTTCAATATGGCGCTTGCAAAGCGCTATCTGCTTCTTTAGACCATCGTCTTTTTGAATTTTATTTGCAATAGTTTTACAGGCATGGAGGATGGTGGAATGGGTCTTGCCAAAAGCGGCACCAATAGCCATAAGAGAGTCGCTCATTAATTCCTTTGCCAAATGCATGGCCACTTGTCTAGCTAGTGCCACCTGCTTTGTGCGAGATGTCCCCTTAAGATCAGCGACACGAACTTGAAAAACGGTAGCTACGCTTTTGAGGATATTTTCTACCGAGATCTTTTGTTGGGGCACTTGTTGGAATAATTCGGAGAGGGTCTGCTCGACGAGTTCTTCGGTAATCTCCTGGCCGAGAAGACGCACGGAAGCCGAAAGGCGGTTGATAGCCCCTTCGAGTTGACGAACGTTATGGTAGATATGCTCGGCGATAAAAAATCCCACTTTGGAGGGGATTTTTAATCCTTTCTGCTCGGCTTTATGCTGCAAGATGGCTACGCGTGTCTCCAGATCGGGAATGCCGACATGCGCGACTAACCCCCACTCCATTCGGGCTACCATCCTCTCCGACAACTTGAGCTGTCCGGGAGGTTTATCGCTGGTGATCACGATCTGTTTGTTTTGGTTGATCAAGCTTTCAAAGGTATTGCAAAACTCCTCTTCAAAATTGAGTCGGTTTTGTAAAAACTGGATATCATCGACGAGCAAAATATCGAGCGAGCGATAGAACCGTTTGAGCTGGTCAACCGATTTATTTCTGAGACTATCGACCAGATCATTGATGAAGCCTTCCGTAGTGATACACTGAATCTTCAGCTTTTTGTGGTGTTCTTGGACATAGTGGCCAATCGCATGGAGAAGGTGGGTTTTCCCAAGGCCCACACCACCGTGAATAAAGAGGGGATTGTACGATTTAGCGGGGCGGTTGGCGATGCCGAAAGCAGCCGATTTTACAAACTGATTTGAGGGACCTTCGATAAAGTTATCAAAAGTATAAAAAGCATTGAGTTTCAATTCATAAAGAGGAGGAGCTTCGGGAGTAGGAGCTATGGCTTGCTTCTTTTGAGGGACGCTTTTTTGTGTTTCAGTAGAGATGACAAATTCAAGAGCCGGTTCTCCATTAGGAGCTAGAGGCAAGAAGGGAGTGAGTTCCTTCTTGAAATTGTCGAGGAGGTAGGCTTTGACAAAGATGTTAGGAACTTCAAGGATGATTTTTTCATTGCTTGAGGGGAGGACTTTAATGGGAGCAAGCCAGTTTTCAAATGCTGTTTGCGATGTTTGCTTTTTTGCAAGTTCGAGAAACTGTTCCCACATCTCTTCAGTGGAGCAAGTCAACATAATTATCCTCTAATAAATCTTGTAAACAATGTTTTCCACAGTTGCTTCTGAGGGTGATTTTGATGTTATTTACAGGTGGAGACTGTAGCATGCAAAACGAAAGGGCGCAATAGATTTATCATTCCTTTTTTTTGAAAAAAAGTATCTGAAAAGAATTCAATTCAAGCAGAGGTAGATGTGCAAATTGAAATTCTGTGATATTTTTTGATGCCATATGAGTTGGATGACAAAACTAGAGACTATAGCAAGATAACTTTGGGTCTTATTTTTTGCCCCATGACCCTATCGCCTCACAAAATATTCCCGTGCTCATCGAGTATGGAAAAAAGGATAATTTATTCCTCACAGTCGACAAAGTAGGTAAGTTCACTCTTCAACCAGGAGGTGTTCTTCAATATCTTAGAGATAACCCTCGCAAATGTTGCGAATCGATAAAAAAAATATGGGAAGAGCTAGTGCCCAACCACGTTAATTTTTGACATTTT
>JBIOXR010000066.1:0-3467 GCA_044869735.1 Chlamydiales bacterium | reverse complement strand
GTGCGTTGCCCGATAATTTTGCGTCGATTTCTTTCGATGGATATAGGGAGCTGCCTAGAGAGCAGTATGGGTCCTATCGCCTTTGGCCTTTTGAAGAAGAGACTGATCTGTAATCTCCGATGAAAATAGCTGTGCTCATAGCACAAAATACATACGAAACCACTTCCTACTTTGCACAAGGGTTGCTACGAGCATTTGTATCTTGTAACGCTGAAGCGAAGCCTTTCTTTGTCGAAGAGGGGAAAGAGAGGGATTTTGCTGCATCTCTTGCCGCTTTTGTTCCCGACTTGACGATTTCATTTTCCGATATCACTGTGGGTGAAGAACCTTTAGGAGCTGTCACGCGAATACCTCATTTCTCGTTTCTACTCGATCCTGCGATCTACTCGTTACATCAGTGCACCTCTTCTTACTCCACGATTTCTTGTGTAGATGAAGGAGATGTACCTTTTCTTCGTTCTTTTGGGTTTTCAAATGTCTGTTTCCTTCCCCATGCCATCGATGACAATCTCCTTTTCTCTTCCTCGGACCGACCTCATGACATTGCTTTCTTTGGTAGCTGCATCGATTACCTTGCAGTCGAAAGCTCATGGAGAGATAAATATTCTTCTTCGACTTGCCAGTTGCTTCAGCGAGCTTCGAAGAGGGTGCTCTCATCGGAGGGAATTTCCATTTTAAAAGCGTTGGTCGATGAAAAGGTGGAGCCCTTCTACTTAGCAGCCTTTCACGATGAGGTCGACAAATACACGCGGGGAAAAGACCGGATCGATCTGATCCGCTCCCTTGCAGGTCTTCCGATAACGATTTGGGGCGGCTCGTCGGGAAAACTGGGATGGCGGGATTATTTGGGCGATCAAAAAGGATGTTCTATCCGCTCCGAAATAGGATTTCATGAGACCCTCCAATGCATGCGTCAGTCTAAGATCGTATTGAATAGTTCTCCTCGTTTCAAAAGAGGGATGCACGAAAGAATATTGGCTGGGATTGTATCGGGAGCCCAGGTTTTTAGCGGAGAAAATGACTATATAAAGGCTCAATTTCCCCATCTTCCTATGTATGAATATGGAGAATATAAACATTTAAAGGAAAAAGTGGCATGGCATCTCTCCTCTCCACAGGAGGAAATAATTAATAGGCATAAAAAACTCGTTTTAAACGCCCATACCTGGAAACACCGAGCGGAGACTATTCTTAAGATTAGTGAAAAAAATGCAAAGAGTGTGTAAATATATTTTGCATGGTAAAGATCTCTTCGATCTCCTCTGCTCTCTATGAGAGAGCGATCCTTCACTCTCCCGTTTTGAAAGATGTCATTTTAGTGGTTGGCTCCGTTTTCTTTGGATGTATTGTGAGTGGAGGAATTGCCACTCACTATCTTCATTCTATCATCGCCTATAACTTAGTAGGAGTTGGTGTCGTAGGCATGGCGTCTGCAGGCTCCTTCTTTATTATCGCTGCTGTCCTCAATGGTCTAAGAAAGAAGAGGGAATTAGACTCTCTTTACGAAAATGATTATTTGAAACGCCTCGAAGAATTGATCGGGAAAAAAGAACTACAACCAAAAGAAACAGAGGGACCTCCTTCCCTTTGCCATTTGGAAGACAAGATATTACAAAAGATTTTGTCCTCTTTAAGTTTTGAAGACCAAATAACGATGTCTATGGTGTCCAAGCGGTGGAATGCCATTGTCTATGCGCATGGTAGTAAGCTAGATAAATTTGCTAAAGTCTGTCGAACAGAAAGAGAGGAGTGGCTTTCCTGTATGCCAAAAAAAATGTGGTATCTCTTTCCCACCCCAGAAGAAATCATAACGGTTCCCATTGAATCGGGCATCCCCTTCATGCAGGGAATCATTGGCCGATTTACTCGCGATTCGAGACTCTATGGATTATTTACAAATAATGGGTTGCCAATCCTTAAGGCGATGACAGACCAGGGACTGGGGATTGCCATTTGCATCGAATGCCAGGAAACAGAAGAGATTCAAATGATTCTCCTTTACTGGAACAGAGAGAAGTGTGAACTTTTGGTTGATCCCCTCAAGGGGCTGAATTTTCTTTCGCGGAACTTCTTAAAAAATAATTCCACTCTACTCTGGTTAGAAACTCTTTTGAGCGGGGATACTTGTCAGGGCCGGGTATCTGCAGGGCAAGAACCCAAAACCTACGCTTTAGCTTCTCTTATTTAAAGCCCCGCACTGAGGGCAGCGAGAAAGGAGCTTTTCAGGAGGGGCCAGATAGGCGAAGTGGCAATATTCACATGCAGCTAATTCTTTAAGAGGTGTAAAAGCGGTTTTTTTTCTAGATTTGAGATGGTAGAACATCCAAAGGCCAAGAAAAAAAAGAAGCAAAGAGCCAAAATAGAGGAGAATGGCTGTAGAAATTTCTACTTTTATCAAAAATAGAACCATGTAAAAATAATAGTTGTTGCAAAGGCTTCCGAATTCCTTCCGGTTACGGAAAACCATACTCCCGCTTCGATTCCCAGTTTTTCTGAAGGGCTATATTCCAAGCAAGGAGCTAAACTAAGATTATCGGAGCTACGTATCTCGAAGGCCGATTCAAGAGTGCGGGAGTGAAAACTCGCACTTCCTCGATAAAGATAAAAAATATCGGTACCAATAATCCAATGATGGGTGAGATTATACTCAATGGGAAAGTCAAATCCGTATTGATTTTTTGGTTTTACCTTCCCCCGTGTCTCGGGAGTGCCGCCAAAAATGCTAACTCCAGAAATATCTACAGGGGAAGGAATAAAGAAGAAAAGATTGGGATTGAACCTCAATGCATGATTTTCATTGATGGGAAATACTTTGGCCAAAGAGAGGACGAGATTCGCAATTATAGAGCCAGACCCCGTTGCATCGCCTCCAAACAACTCTGGATCTAGGGTATCGAATTTCCCTGTGGGGAGGCTACCTCCAAAAAGTAACTTCATATCGGGAATCCATGTCTTTGCTTTCGCGTCTAGTAACTTTAGTCCAAATAGAGCAATGGTATCCCCAAAGGAACTATCGTCACCGTGTTTTGTTCGAGAATAGTTAACGCTGGTGATGATGTTGAAATCGAGAAAGTCAAAAATGCCAAATTTAATAAGAGGCAGTACGCTGTAGATATCTATATCCCTATCCCTTCTCAATCTAGAATGTTGGTCATAGATCCCATATATTTTCGAGTATTGGAAGAAATTTTCATAATTCAGATGCCCCGGTGGAGTATTTTGTGCAGATATGGCGAGTAAAGTTCCCGAGAAAAAAATCTTTCCATGCTTCCCGCCTCGAGGATGCCACGCTTCTAATCCTTTTGCATATAAGGAAGAAATGGAGAGGCACGTGAGGAAACTGATCAGCCAATAAATCACTTTCCTATTTAGATAGTGCATTATTAGACCTCTTTCGAAATTCCATTTGCTCGCTAAAATTACCCTTTTTGGCACCTTTGTGCCAAAATTTTTCGACCATGTGATTA
>JBIOXR010000065.1:0-24744 GCA_044869735.1 Chlamydiales bacterium | reverse complement strand
GCCTCTGCAGTAGCAATAATGTAATAAGTGGCAATCGAATATTTAAGAAGAGAAAGATCGACTTCGACTAGTTCAAATCCCAACTCTTTAAGAAGTTCGCTCGAACGGATAAAGTTCTCATAGCTCTCTCCTTTTAAATCGGACAAAAAATTCCAAGGAATACCTATCTTTTTGCCCTTAATTGAGGTCGAAAGGGGTAAAAAATCTTCGGTATGTTGAGTGAATGAGGTTGCGTCGTTTTTATCGTGCACTCCGATAGCACTCATGAGAAGGGCAATATCTTCGACGCTGTTGGCAAAAGGACCAATTTGATCGAGAGAAGAACCAAAGGCGACGAGCCCATAGCGCGAAACTCTTCCATAAGAAGGTTTGAAACCACTCACCCCGCAAAAAGCCGCCGGCTGACGGATAGAGCCGCCGGTATCGCTTCCCAATGCAAGTGGAACGAGCCTAGCTGCAACAGCCGCGGCAGAGCCTCCAGAGGAACCCCCAGGAACACAATCTAAATGCCAAGGATTGGCCGTTTTCTGATAAGCCGAATTTTCGGTCGAAGAACCCATGGCAAACTCATCGAGATTCGTCTTCCCTATGATGATGGCATCTTCTCTCTGCAAGAATTTCGCGACCGACGCATCATAAGGGGCAATGTAGTCTCTCAAAAAGCGAGAGCCGCAGGTGGTGTGCTTCCCTTTGATATGCATATTGTCTTTGAGTGCGACCGGAATGCCTGCTAGTTTCCCCAAAGGAGCTCCCTCTGCTCTTTTTTTATCGATAGCCTTTGCTTGAGTGCGTGCCTCTTCTTCGTAGATAGAGAGGAAAGCTCTCAGTAGGGGCTCGTATTTTTCTATGCGCGCCAAAAAATGATCGACAATCTTTTCTGCGGAGAGCTCCCCTTTTTTAAAGAGAGATGTGAGTTCTTTTGCCGATTTGGTATGAAGCATGATTTAATTATTCTTGAGTAGAAAGGATGGAAGGTACACGCACTAGCCCGCCTACCCTGGCCGTGGCATTTTTAAGAAAAACCTCTTTTGAAAGAGTTTCGCCCGGCTCATCTTCTCTTAGGGCATCGATATTTTGCTCAATGGCATGGCTATAAGGTGAGAGGGAAGAGGTATCGACTTCGTTTAGTTGTTCGACGTAAGCGATAATTTTTTTTAGGTCTTTGAGAAGAGAAACAATCTCTTCATCCGTACACCCCATCCGCGAAAGATCGGAGAGCCATTTGACCGTTGTTTCATCTATCTCTTTTTCCATCGTCTTAAAGAATTAAACTGTGGATTTTACGGACAAGAAAATAATTCTTCAAGCGATATTCTGTAAAAATTGTTTTTCAAAAATAAGAACTTAAAGATTTAGAATTCTAATAAAGGTTGAGAACATGAAAATTGTCATTGCCGGGAGTTCCGGATTCATCGGATCTGAGTTGATCCCTTATCTTTATAGAGAGGGGCATGAGGTCATTGCCCTAACGAGAAAAAATAAGAAATCTCCCTATTATTGGGATCCGAGTACTAATGTTATCGATCCTGCCATTTTCTCCGATTGCGATGTCGTGATCAATTTGGCAGGTGAGAGCATTATGGGAAGATGGACGAAGTTAAAGAAGGCAAAAATGACGTATAGTCGTTTGCATACCACTCATTTCTTAGTGAAAACAATTTTTAAGCTCTCTACTCCTCCTCGTCTTTATATTGGAGCCTCTGCTATCGGTTATTACGGAGATAGAGGAATAGAGCGACTAACGGAAGAGAGCTCGCGCGGGGAAGGGTTTTTAGCAAAACTCTGCGAAAAATGGGAGGAGATCCCCCAAAAACTCGAATCTATTGGCGTTAGAGTAGTCATGCCCCGTTTTGGCTTAGTCCTCGGTTCGAGTGGAGGCGTTCTTGCAACCATTGTACCTATATTCAAAATGGGCTTTGGTGGAATGCTCGGAGATGGTTCACAGATCATGAGTTGGATAGCCATAGACGATCTTCTCAAGGGAATTACCCATGTCATGGCAAAAGATACGCTCCGCGGCTCGGTCAATTTTACTGCGCCTCATCCCGTCACCAACCGTTTTTTTACTCGCTCTCTTGGCAAGATGCTCCATCGCCCCACTTTGTTTGCCGTGCCTAAGTTTTGTCTCGCTCTTTTGTTGGGAAAAGGAACTGAAATGTTCCTCTCAAGCGCTGCCGTATTTCCAGAGAAATTATTGCAAGGAGGATTTGATTTTAAATATCCCGATTTAGAATCAGCTTTAAAAAAATATTTGCAAGTTAATGATTAACTTTGGTAGCGATAAGAGAAGAAAGGAATATTATCCATTAGGAGGATACAAAAAATGAGAGTCATCAATTGGATTGCATTAATTTTGGTGATCATTGGAGCTTTGAATTGGGGGATGGTGGGGTTTTTTGGCATTGACGTAATTGGAAGAATCTTTGGCGGAACACACACAGGGTTAGCGCGTACGCTGTATGCCCTTGTCGGCTTAGCCGGTCTCTGGTGTCTTTCGTTCTTCCGCTGTTTGCCAAAAAACGGCTCCTGCCGTCCATAAGCAAGTTCTTAGTGGGGGTCACTCTCGTCGACCCCTGCTTCTTTTCCAATCAAAAGAAGGCGATGAGGTGGGCTCCGGCATAGGGGGAGCCTTTAAATTTAAAGTGTTCGGAGTCGTTGTTGTCGCGGTTGGTGAGCTTTAGATCGCCGTTGAAGGTAGTTCCCACAAATCCTTTAAAGATGAGCCACTGGAAAGGAGTGAAAATGACCTGTCCTTCGAGACCGGCTACATGGTACTCGACGATGCCTTGGGGGATTGGTTCATTATCCGAGAGGCGGTGACGCGTGCGAATAAAGCGCACGGCACTGGCGAAAGAGAGTTTTTCAAAGGGGGAGTAGGTGAGAGAGAGGTCGGTGGGGTAGACTAAGCCGAGCCGCCAGGCGGGAGCAAACAAGAAATCAAACCCCACGAGGGGCCAAAATTTCTCTTTATTTAGCCCAATTTGAGCGATAAATCCAGCAGTGAATGTCATCCATTGACAAATGCAGTATTTGCCATAAAGAACGCCATTATAAAGAGCATAATTTCCCCAATCGAGTTTAATGGTGTCAATATCAACAGACAAAGTAGCTACCCACAACCAACGGGGAAAATGGGTAGAGTAAGTACCGATGAGCATGGTGACATAGTCAAATTTCGTTTGGTCGAACTCAGGATTCTCTTTCCAATCGATGGTGGCTCGATCATAAGCTCCACCAAGGATCAGTCCACAAGAAGAGGCAAAAGGGTGGACGTAATTAAAGGCACCCTGCCCTTCGTCGTACCTCAATTTCTGCCCTCTCACGCTCGGTGTGCGGAAAGTCGTCTCTGTTACGTGGATATAATATGCCGATAAAGAAGAGGGAGGTAAGGGAAGTGGAGGCAGTTCGGCTACGGGGATGAATTCTTCTTCACTAAATAGAGCGAGGGGCAAACCAAGAAGGAGGAGTAACAACTTTTTCATAAAGTCGAGGCGTTAATGATTTTCGAAAAGGTAACAAAGTGAACTTTGCACACTTGTCTTAAAGCTTTTTCCCCATGGGCAGCCACTATTTTTTTTCCGACCTCGATAACTTCTTTAGAGGCTCCTTTAGGAAGGGGAATACCCCATTTAGTGCCAAGGAAATGCAAGCCATTTAAAAAATCGGCACGTGCGATAATGGAGGCCGCAGCTACGACGAGATCTTCCTCTGCTTTTGTTCTTTGTGTAAGAACAACTTCTTTTTTCTTCTTTTTCAATGCCTGTTCCACCACGTGTTCTGCGGCAAATTGGTCGATGATGACATGGTTACATCCCGTTTTTTCAATTAAAGCATCGATAGCTGTCGCATGCCCCCATCCTAGTAAGAGATTGAGGTTGCCAAATTTTTCGATGAGCTCATTATACCTCTCCGGCCCGATCCGGACGAGATGGTAAGGATACTCTTTTCTGATCTTTTCTGCGATTTTCAAGACCGAAGCATCGCTCAATTTTTTTGAATCTTTGACTCCTAACTTAGAAAGAGCGGCAAGGCCCTCTCCAGCCGCATAGACTCCTCCAATGCAAAGGGGACCAAAAAAGTCGCCTTTCCCCGATTCGTCGATGCCTATTCTTGGCTCTGTATTAAGCGTAGCTGTTTCATAGCCGAAAGTGAATGTTTGAAGAATTTCAGGTTCAAGGTAATAGGTAACAAATTCGGCTGCTTTTTTCCCTTGGATGACGAGCTTTCCCGAAGTGTATAGCGTGCAAGTGAGTTCTTTTTTTTTCGCAAGGAAGAGAGTATGAGGAGGAGTCGAGAGGGTAAAGCCTTGATTGACGAGGTCCTCCTTAAGACGTTGAGAGAGTTCGGGCGCTAATTGTGTGACAAAGAGGTTAGAGGTATTTGGCATAGAACTTGTTATTTTGAATTATGCATTCTCTCTTTCTGCATTATTTTGCTACAATGAGAAAAGCAGCGCTGTGCCTTTTTTTCTTTCTAGGGTCTTGTGTTAGAGTCGGCAACTACCGCTCCCATTGCATCTCTTTAGAATCGACTGACTTTTCTCAGAATGTCTCTGAAGCTGCCTCTACTCTCTCTTTCCGTTTTGAGGAGGAGGCTCCTTGGTGGGATATTTTTGGCGATCCACAGCTAGAAGAACTTATTTCTCAGGCAGTTGCTTGCCATCCTTCGGTTAAAGAGGCATCAGAAAAAATTGCTCTCGCTGTAGAAGAATCTAAGCTCGTACGCTCCACTCTCTTTCCCCATTTCAATTTTGATGTGAACCTCTCTCGCCAGAAATTGAGTTCGACCAATACGTTGTATAGTCGCGTCTCAACCCTATTCACTGAATTGACGATCAATGCTCTAAGCTTCTTTTGGAATCTCGATATCTGGGGTAAAAACCTCTCTCTCTATCTGGCTCAAATGAGCCAGACACAAGCAGCGATTGCCGATAAATTTTATGCCGAACTTTTAATCTCTTTGGCGGTCGCCGAAGCGTACTTTGATTATCAAAGCACGCTTGCTCGGCTCGAACTAGCTCAGGAAAAGATAGGAGCCTATCAACAACTTTCTACGATATTAAAAGAGCGATTTTCTCATGCGATCACTTCCGAAATCCCCCTGCTAGAACTCGATGTCAGGATTGCAGCTGTTAAAGAGTTTATTGCACAGCTTGAGATGGAAAGAGAAATCGCCAGGCATGCATTAGCTGCTTTTACGACTAATAGTTGTGAAGTGGGTTTTTGTGGGATTGCAATTATCCCTTCGTTCCCTCTGCTTACAGCAGCTTTTCCTCTCCCTTGCAATTTACCTCTCGATCTCTTGGCCAGGCGACCCGAAATTCTTTCGCAACGCTGGTGGATTGAATCGGCCTCTTTCACGGTTGATGCTGCTGTGGCAAACTTTTATCCCAATATTAACCTTTTGGGCTACTTTGGATTAGATACCACTGACATGGGGCGCCTCTTCCAAGGAAAAAGCCTCAATATACTCGCCAAAAGTGCATTGAGTTTGCCTCTCTTCGATGCTGGCCAACGGTGTGCTAATTTGGGCATAGCTAAAGAAACCCTCGAAATTGCCATCCAAGAGTATAACCAATTGGTACTCGATGCCATAGTAGAAGTATCTGACTGGTTTTCTCTTCTTGAGATGGCAGATAAAAAATGGAAAATCCAATCAGGGGCAATTGCAGAGAGTGAAAAACTGTATCTTTTAGAAAATGAAAGATTTAAACACGCTATTCGCAGTTTGATTCCAGTACTAGAAGCAAAAATCATCGCTCTCGATCAAAAAGATATTGGGATAGAGATTCAACTGACAAAGTTAAAAGCAGCGGCAGGCCTAGTAAAAGCGCTGGGAGGCCCCTATGGCTGAAACCCATATTCCTCACCATGATGAACCTTTATTTCCTCCGCCCCAACCCGTAAATCATCGCAATCGGAGGAGGTGGCTCATTCTCATTACGAGTATCTTTCTCCTCGCCGCTATTGGGTGGATGATCTACTACCTTTTGATCGGACGGTTTTATGTCTATACAGAAAATGCCTATGTGCATGGGAATGAAATGATGCTAACTCCGGAGGTGAGTGGTAACGTCGTTGCCATTTACGCTGACGATACAGATCTTGTAGAAGAGGGGCAGGTGATCGTCTCTCTCGATAGCACCGATTACCAGATTGCTCTCGACATGAAAACAGCCCTACTTGCCGAGACGACCCGAAGAGTAGTCGCTCTCTTTGATGCGGTGAAAGCGAGAGAGGCAACCCTTGCTTTAAAAAAAGCCGAATTACTCCAATACGAATTAGATAATTTTCACCGGTCGGGCTTGATTGGTTCGCATGCCGTTTCATTAGAGGAGTATGAACAATCAGCAACCAATGTAAAAGTAGCTCTCGCTAGTGTCGACGTGGCAGAAAAAGAATATGAGATGGCTAAAGCTCAAGTCGAAGGGACCACCGTCTCTACTCATCCGCTAATTGAAGATGCCGTTGCCTCTCTGCGTGAAGCCTTCATCAATTTACTCCGCTGTGAAGTAAGGGCTCCCGCGCGGGGATATGTGGCTAAGAGGAGCGTGCAGATCGGAGAGCATATTTTGGCAGGTCAAACAATGCTGGCCATTGTCCCTTTAGACTACCTTTGGGGCGAGGCGAATTACAAAGAGACTCAACTGAAAAAAGTGCGCATTGGCCAACCGGTCTCCTTCACAACCGACCTTTATGGTCGAGATGTAGAATATGAGGGCAAGGTTGTGGGTTTCACTGCGGGAACAGGAGACGCTTTTGCTATTTTGCCTGCGCAAAACGCTTCAGGGAACTGGATCAAAATTATTCAGAGATTACCGATTCGAATCTCCATTCCCGCTGAAACATTAGCTGCACATCCCTTAATGATTGGATTATCGCTTCGAGTTACGATCGACGTGTCGGATACATCGGGAGAGATGCTCTCATGCATTCCATCGCAATGTCCCGTTTACTACACTTCTATATTTGATCGAAAAGAAGAGCTCGAAACGTTCAATAAGGAGATAGAGAAAATCATTCAAGATAATAGTTATGTCCCATCCTCCTCCTCTTAAAGGCTGGCGCCTTGCCTTCGCTACTTTTGCCATTAGCTTAGGGACGTTTCTGATCACTCTAGATCAGTTCATTGCCAACGTTTCTATCCCCTCCATCGCTGGTGATTTGGGCGTCAGCACAAACAATGGAGCTTGGGTGATTACATCTTTCACCGTTGCTACCGCGATCATGATCCCTTTGACGGGGCGTTTGACAGCGATGATCGGGGCTGTAAGACTATTTGGTTATTCGACCATCCTTTTTTCCATCATTTCTTTACTGTGCGGTCTATCGACGAGTCTCCCCATGTTGATTTTCTTTAGGGTTTTGCAGGGGGCCGTCTCGGGGTCTTTGATCCCTCTTTCACAAACGCTTCTTTTTTTGATTTACCCACAAGAAAAAAAGGGGCTTGCCATTGGGTTTTGGGGGCTAGTGATCATGGTGGGTCCTGCCATGGGGCCTGTTTTGGGAGGTTGGATCACCGATAATATTAATTGGTCGTGGATTTTTTACATCAATGTCCCCACAGGGATTTTTGCGGGAGTTGCTTCCTTAGCTCTTCTTCACGAGTTTGAAACTCCGCGGAGAAAGGTTGTTCTCAATAAGCTGACTCTTTTTTTATTTGCCCTTGCCATTGGATCGTGGCAAGTGATTTTGGATAAAGGACAAGATCTCGATTGGTTCAATTCACCTATCATTATCACTTTAGCCATCGTTTGTATCGTTGCTCTCTGTTATTTTGTTATTTTAAACAAATATTCCTCAAATCCCATTATTGAGTTCCATTTTCTCAAAGATCGCAATTTTCTCCTCGGGACCATTGCCATGAGCTTGTCGATGATGGTGTTATTCGGTACCTTCGTTATCCAGCCTCTCTGGGTTCAGGCTCAACTCGGCTATACTCCCTATTGGGCAGGGCTGACGTTGGCACCCGTGGGAGTATTCTCTTGCATCTTATTTCCCTTGCTGGGGTATTACATGAATAAATTGAATTTGAAGCTCACTATTGGTCTGGGATTCTTGATCCTATCGGGCACTTTTTTTTGGTATAGCAACCTGTATAGCAGCGTGGCCTTTGTCGATATTGCTTTTCCTAGGCTTATCCAAGGAATTGGATTTGCCCTCTTCTATCTCCCCATTACGGCGATTGCTTTAATGAATATTCGTCGCGAAGAACTTCCCAGCGCCTCGGGTCTTTTCGCCTTTGCCCGTATTTTATTTTTAAGCGCCGGAGTTTCTACTGCTGTCACGATGTGGACGAGAAGACAGAGCTTTTATCAAAGCCGCTATGTCGAGTATGTCATTCCTGCAAATCCCGCATTTCCTAGGGCAATTGAACGGTTGAACGAGCTTGGCTTCGAAGGGAGAATGGCAGAGGCGATGCTCCTGCGGCAAGTAGAAATAGAATCGTATACCCAATCTATTTTAGATCTTTCTTTCTTAGGAGCTTGGATTACAGTTGGTCTCTTGCTACTCGTCTTCTTTTTCCGCACGAAAAAACCAGTTGAGGAAAAGCTCACTTAGCAAGATAATGCGGTTGATGCAAAACGACTTTGTACATTTAGGTGAGTGCTTAAAGCGACGTAGGCAAGAGAGAAACCTCTCCCTCAAAGAGGTAGAATCGGCCACGTCGATACGGATGAGCTATCTCGAGTCGATTGAAGAGGGGCACCTCAAAAAGCTCATTTCTCCTTTTTACGCGCAAGGATTCATCAAAAAATATGCTGCCTTTTTAGAACTCGATGGCGAAAATTTGATGAGAGAGCATCCCTATGTCCTGAAAGCACTGAATGAAAAGAGCAAGGAAAATAACGATTTCACTCTTGCCCTCGGTTCAGTAGAAGTGAGGGGGACTCCGGGAGGAGAGCTTAAGTGGCTTCCAAATCTCCTGTGGGTAGGTATTTCTGCTATAGTGATTCTATTGGGATGGTTGATCGCTCATTACTTTGAGCTCATTTAAAGACTTTAGATCTTTTCTTTTGATAAAATTGCAAAATCGGTAAAAGGAGTTTCATGAGCCATCCTCTTTTTACCAACCGTTTAATCAAAGAAAAATCGCCCTATCTCTTGCAACACGCCCATAACCCCGTAGATTGGTATCCGTGGGGAGATGAGGCTTTCAAAGTGGCGCAAGCAGAAAACAAACCCATTTTCCTTTCTATTGGTTACGCCACTTGCCACTGGTGTCATGTGATGGAGGAAGAGTCTTTCCAAAATGAAGAAATTGGAAAGTTGATGAATGATGCTTTTGTGAATATCAAAGTAGACCGCGAAGAAAAACCCGAGGTCGATAGTCTCTACATGGAATTTGCCCAGGCGATGATGTCTGGAGGAGCAGGGTGGCCGCTCAATCTGATCCTCACGACCGACCTGATGCCCTTTTTCGCTGCGACTTATCTACCGCCGGATGCAGGAAGAGGTTTTCTTGGATTAAAACAATTGATCTTGCGCATCAAGCAGATTTGGGAAGAGCCTGAAGAGAGGGAAAAAGTGATTTCTCAGGCAGGAAAGATCTTTGATGTATTTGCTTCTAATATTCATCCTCTAGGAAAAGAATTGCCTTCTCAGGAAGAGATTCGCGAAGCGACAGAACTTCTATTTAAGTTGGCCGATCCCATCTATGGAGGCACGAAAGGAGCTCCGAAATTCCCTCTAGGATATCAAGCCGCCCTACTTCTTCGTTGGACGAAGCAAACGAGCGATAGCCGCTCTCTATTTTATGTGGAAAGAACTCTCGATATGATGCAAAGAGGGGGAATCTACGATCATCTTGGAGGGGGATTTTCCCGCTATAGCATCGATGAGAGATGGGTCATTCCCCATTTCGAGAAAATGCTCTACGACAATGCCATTCTCTCTCGCATTTATCTCGAGGCCTACTCTTTCACAAAGCAAAATTTTTATCGCGAAGTGGCCGAAGAGATCTTCGAGTATGTTCGTAGGGAGATGACCCATCCCAAAGGGGGATTTTATTCAGCGCAAGACGCCGACACTGAAGGGCAGGAGGGGCGCTATTATACATGGACATGGGATGAGATCAACACCCATCTCGGAGGAGACGCTCCTCTATTTTGCGAATTTTATGGGGTGACTCCTGCGGGAAATTTTGAAGGGAGAAATGTATTACACCTCACTTCTCGCCTAGAAGAATTTGCTCAAAAGCATAAAGTCGATGCCGTACTGGTCTGGGAACATTTCAAAAAACTAAGAAAAAAACTTCTCGATAAGAGAGAGGAGCGCCCTCGTCCTTTTATCGATGATAAAGTGATTACTTCGTGGAATGGTTTGATGATCTATTCCCTTGCATTGGGAGGGAGAGTATTGCATTCGGAAACCTATTTCCAAGCAGCCGAAAAGGCAGCTCAATTCATCAAAGACAGCATGTGGAAAGACGATACCCTATTCCGCCGCTGGCGAGAGGGAGAAGTGCGCTTTGATGGATGTCTAGATGACTATGCTTTTCTTATTCACGGCACTCTTTCACTCTTCGAGGCAAATCGTGGAACCCAATGGCTGAAGTTTGCTGTGGACCTCGCCAAAGTATTAAAGGAAGACTTTAAATCCAAAGACGGAGCCTTTTATCTTACCAATGGAAAAGATCCTTCTGTCTTACTCCGTAGAGTCGAGTTTTACGATGGGGCGGAGCCCTCAGGCAATGCGGTCCATTGTGAGAATCTTCTCCGCTTGCATCAAATAACGGGCAATCGCGATTATTTACGGCAAGCAGAGGATATTCTTAAAGCAGCTAAGCACCATATCGATCTCTATCCACCTGGAGCTGCGTACCATCTCATGTCGTTGATGCGGTATTACGATCAACAGAGGCCCACCCTACTCGTAGCTTTGGGCGATGGAGAAGAAACTAAACACGAGATCGAAGAGATGCTAAGCAATTTTAACCCCCATCTTTCTGTGATTTGGTCGAATGAAAAGGATAAACCCCTCTTTGAGCTTCTTCCCGAGATCCGGGATAAAATTCCTTATGGTGGCAGGACTTCTCTCTATGTCTGTCGTCAAAACCGGTGCGAAGAACCGGTCACTGAACCCCAAGCAATAAAACAAATATTTGAAAAGCTTTAGAGGGTATTCCTTGATCGTTCTTTCTTGCTATGTTATGATGCTCGCTCAAACTACTTTGGCATCATGAAAGCGCTTTTTATTTGTTTGTTGTTGACTTCAAGCTTATTAGCCATCGATTCTCCCGAGGAGATTCCCAGCGAAAAAGGAAGAATCTTGGTTCATAATAGGATTATGGCAAAAATCGGAACGAAGCCCATCACGATGATGGATGTCGCCCACAAGATGGATCTCTATTTCTATCGACAATTTCCTCAGTACGCAGAATCCGATATGCTCCGCTACCAGTTTTATATGGCCAATTGGAGGCCCATCCTCGATTCTTTGATCGATGAGCAATTGATTCTTTCCGACGCTGCCGAGAAAGAGATCACCGTAACCGATGGAGAAGTGAGAGAAGAGATTGAAAATCTCTTTGGTCCCAATATTATCTTCAATCTCGAAAAAATAGGATTGCCCCGCGATGAGGCCGATACTCTCGTCAGAAACGAGCTGATTACAAAAAAGATGGTGGGGATGATGGTGCGTGTGAAAGCTCTTGCCGATGTCCATCCCAAGAAAATCCGCTTGGCCTATGAAGGGATCCTAAAAAAGAACCCTCCAGAAGATGTTTGGAAGTATCGGATGATTACGTTGCGAGGTGGAGAAGAAAGTGTACGAAAAGCCCTTGCGGAACAAATCGTAGAACTCATCGAAAAAGATAAGAAAAGTCTCGATTCTCTTCCTTTGCCTTCTCATGAAGGTATAAGCATTAAAATGTCAGAAGAATATGCGAGAAAAGAAAAGGAGATCTCTCTTGGTCATAAGGCAATTCTTCAGACGATCCGGGCTGGCAAGGGGAGCGTTTCTCCTGTGCAAAATGAGGCAGCTCTCACACGCCTTTTTTGTTTGATCTCATATGAAGTGGGAAAACCTCCTCTTCTTTCCACTGTCGAGGAGCAGATCAGAAAAAACCTCCTCGAAGAGGCAAATAAAAAACGGATGGAAGCCTATATCTCCACTTTGCGAGAGAGGTTTGGCGTCGACCAAGAGGCTTTGAAGAAAAAACTCTCTCAAGAGTTCGAACCCTTCGTTCTTTATTAATGTACCGTCCCACGGAATTACACGCGTGTCTCCGCTCTTGGGGCATAGCGCCTAAAAAAGGGCTCTCCCAAAATTTCCTCATCGATCAAAACATCTTAAAAAAAATCATCAGCGCGGCTGACGTCAAAGAAGGAGATACGGTTTTAGAAATTGGTCCTGGTCCGGGGAGCCTCACTTCAGCCCTTCTTGCGGCAGAAGCGGCCGTTTATGCCGTTGAAAAGGATACCTCTTTTCTAGAGCATCTCCATACCCTTCCGCATCAAGAGCAACTTTTTATCTTCTCGGCCGATATTTTAAAATTTCGTTGGGAAGAGGAGTTGCCAAAGGAAAAAAAAATAAAGATCATCGCGAACATTCCCTACCATCTCACGACTCCCATTCTCACCCTTTTCCTCCCTTTCTCCAGTCGCATTTCATCACTTACTTTGATGGTTCAAGAAGAGGTGGCGCGCCGCATGACTGCTCTTCCCAAAACAAAGGCCTATAGTTCCCTTACTCTCTTCATCCAAGCTCATGCCGCAGCTACTTACTGCTTTAAAGTGTCGCGCCGCTGCTTTTACCCCGTTCCAAAAGTCGATTCGGCTATTGTCTCTCTGCGACTCCAAGAGCCTCCCACCGATGCAGAAGCCCTCTTCGCATTAATCAGGAGAAGTTTCATGAAACGTCGCAAAATGGTGGCAACCTCTCTCAAAGAAATCGTTCCCCCCTCGACCCTTTTTTCACTCCTCAAAGAAATAGGACAAAATCCCAAAGCCCGCCCTGAAGAACTCTCCCTCGATGATTTTATAAACTTGAAAAATAAATTAATTAACTAGTTTAAAGATCTTCGGAGATGTGGTTGAGGGTGGAGTAGCGGACTTGGCCGACCCAGCCGAGCTTAGAGCGAAGGGTATCGAAATAGTTTCTTCGATTGAGATTGACGATGTTAAAGGTACGGGAGGATTTCTTGATGCGGAAGATGTCGTTGGGGGACATGGTGTAGCTGGAAATGCCGTCGAAGGTGATCTCTACTGGGTTGTAAGAAGAGAGGTATTGGACGTCGATATGCGATTTGGGCATGAGGACGATGGGGCGGTTTGAGATGGTGTGAGGGCAGATGGGGGTAATGACAAAGGCTTCGAGCTCGGGAGTGAGGATGGGACCTCCTGAGGCGAGGGAATAGGCGGTCGATCCACTGGGTGTTGAGATGATAATGCCATCAGCAGAAAAAGTATTGAGGTAGGTGCCATCGACATGGAGAGAGAGGTCGATTAGAGAGGGGTTTTTCGCCCTATGGACGACCATTTCATTCACGGCAAAGCACTCTTCGTTTTTTGCTGTTTTTCCCTCCATCATCATCCTTTTTTCAACTTTGTAAGCCCCCTGTAGAAGGTCTTCTAAGGAGGGGTAGAGATCGTCGAGAGGAACATCGGCCATAAAGCCGAGGTTCCCCAGATTGATGCCAAGAATGGGGGCTTTGAGGTGAGAATAGTGATGGACTAGCCTTAGAATGGTCCCATCACCCCCTAGGGAAATTAAAAATTTAATTTGCTGAGGCGCGAGAGAATTCAAAGCCACGGCATCGAGGCTTGCTGCATCTTCGGGCTTAGTCGCGACGGCCACTCCTTTGCCTTTGAGAAATTCGGCGATTCCCTTGGCAATTTCAAAAGCTCGCTTTTTTTTGAGGTTGGCTAAAATAGCAATTATCATTCAATGGGGTTATAACATTCTTCCTTTCCGAACACAAGCATCATCAATTAAAAAATAAATTATAATTAAAATTAATAATGCTAGTTTATTTTATTAATTATATTTGTTATAATTTATTAATAAACAAAATAAAAATAGGTGTTTTTATGGGATATAGTCCAATTGGCTTACATCGTGCAGTTGATTTACCAATATATGAAGAAGATAAGGAAAAGGCAGCCTCTTCTGCTAAAATATGGAATGTGGTTGAAGTGATGAGTTATATTCCTATTGTTGCAATAATTGCAGCAGTTGTCCATATAATTATAGCCATAGGAGCTATGGTTAACAGGGGTAGGGAATCTATTTCCTTTTCTGCGGTAGAGCTTGGTAAGGCGACCTTACTTATTGTTACTTTGGGTTTTGCAGGCCCTTTTTATGCTATCTACAGCTTACACGTCTCTCAAAAAAGAGAAAGAGACAGATATCCCGATGCACCAACAGCCCCTCCTGCTGATTAAAACAGATGGATTTGTTCTTAATTGGTCTCCATAGAGTCGAAGATTATCCGGAACTCTCTTTGAAGAGAGCAAAAAAAGGTTGTAGGCTATGGAATGCCGCAGAAATCATGAGCTATATCCCCATTATAGGGATGGTAGCTGGAGTTTTTCACCTCATTGTTGGTATTACGGGGACCAGATTAGAAGATAAGTCTTTTTCTTTTAGCGCTTCGGAAATTGCCAAAGGGATTATTTTAATAGTGACTTTTGGTTTTGCGGGTCCTTTTTACGCCATTATCAGTATTAGCGTGTCCGTCAAGCGAGAGTATGACCGGTAATCACCGCGTGAGTTTTGCCCCTTTGAAAGAGAAATGGTTTAAGATCGGTTGGACCATTTTTTCCGCCGCAAGGCCATTCTCTTCGAGAAGTTGTTTGTAATTTCCATGATGAATAAACGTGTCGGGTAAGCCAAAATTGAGTACCTGCACGTGATGAAAACTGTGGGTCAATAAGAAGTTGTTGATCTCGATCCCCAATCCCCCTTTGATAGATAATTCTTCGATAGTCACAATGCGCTGGTGTTTGAGCAAAAGCGAGCCAAGCGAGTCGCCATCGAGAGGTTTGATAAAAATCGGATCAAAAATGGCAGCTTCGATGTGATGAGCTTTTAAGAGATCCCTTAAAGCAAACGCCGTCGAAGCCATATGGCCAAGAGGAAGAAGGAGAAGATCTTCTCCATCGACGAGGAGCTCCCCTTGTCCCAAGTGGCGCATGACAAGTTCTCCCTCCGGTTCTTCCGTTTCAAGATTGGGATAGCGAATCGCCGTCGGTTTTTGCCAAGAGAATGCGGAAGAACATAGCTCTTTTAATACTTTCCCATCTCTTGGTTGACAGATCACCATGTTCGGCATCGCTTTGAGAAAAGAGACGTCGTAGATGCCGTGATGGGTCGCTCCATCGGCGGCAGAGATCCCTCCGCGATCGATGGCAAATACGACCGGTATTTCTTGAAGACAGACATCGTGGAAGAGATTATCGAGAGCGCGTTGCAAGAAGGTGCCATAGATGCTGCAGATCACTTTACAGGCTCCTCCCTTGGCTAACCCTCCAGCGAAGGTCACGGCGTGCCCTTCTGCAATCCCTACATCGAAACACCGCTCGGAGTATTTCTCTGCAAAGGGATCGAGACACGATCCTAAGGACATGGCAGGCGTAATCACATGTAAACTTGAGTCATCGGCCCCCATTTTCAAGAGATGCTTGCCAAAAATTTTCGGAAACGTCGGTTTGGAACGTGCCTGGGGAATAAATTCACATGTCTTTGGATCAAACGATTTTACGCCATGATAAGCAATGGGATCGTTTTCAGCTGGTTTTAGCCCATACCCTTTCTGGGTGTATAGATGGATCAAGAGAGGGAGCGGAGTTTTTTTTGCTGCCTCAAATACCTCCACCATTTTTTTGATGTCATGTCCATCGATCGGACCAATATAAGAGAGGCCAAATTGTTCAAAAAAAGGAGCGGGACTTACGAGATGTAAAAGGGAATGGGAAATTTTCTCTCCCATTTTTGCAAGGGGAGGGCCGATGAGTGGAGCTCGAGAGAAAAATGTTTTTAGCTTTTTCTGGCCGAGCAGAGCGCGAGGGTGGGTGAAAATGCGACTCAAAATGTTGGTGATTCCCCCGACATTTTTGGAGATCGACATTTCATTATCATTGAGAAGGACAATGAATCGTTTTAAATTGGGAGGGATATTATTGAGTGCTTCTAAAGTTAATCCACAGGTCAAGGAGGCATCGCCGATGATGGGGATGACGTAGTTTTTCTTTTTAGAAAAATCGCGCTCTTTTGCTACCCCAAGGGCAAGGGAGAGGGCAGTCCCTGCGTGACCGGCATAGAAGAGATCGTGAGCAGATTCCTTGGGATGGGCAAACCCGCAGAGGCCTTTATGTTGACGAATCGAGAAGAAGCGGCTGTTTCTCCCCGTGAGGAGTTTATGTGTATAAGTCTGGTGGCTCACATCGAAAATAAATGGGTCTTCGGGATTATCAAAGACATAGTGGAGAGCGATAATGAGTTCTACAGTACCGAGATTGGAGGCGAGGTGTCCACCGCTTTGCGACATGACGTGGATGATCTTGTCGCGCACTTCGCTAGCGAGAGAAGAGAGTTGCTCAAAAGTTAGGGCAGAGAGTTCGTGGGGTCCTTCAAGCTCTTCGAGCAGTCCCATCGTTGGCCTATTGGAAAGCTTCTGTGAGGGGACGGTTTTGAGTGTCGAGAGAGAGGCCGCCATTGCGGTTTTTGATCAGCTTTTCAATTTTGGCCTCGGCTTGGTTCAATTGGCTCGTGCAAGCCAAGATCAATCCATCGGCCTCTTCATAGAGTTTGAGCGATTCATCTAGGGAAACATTGCCCGAATTCATCCTCTCCAAAATAGCTTCGAGCCGTGCAAAAGCGAGTTCAAAGTTGGTCTCTTTTTTTTCTTCAGTCATGGTCTTGTACCTCGAGAACTCCCTCGCCGTCGGCAAGAAGAGCGCGTATTTTCTTTCCGGGGGTTAGCTCTTGTGCAGAAACTATAACCGAGCCAGAGATTTGATTAAAGAGAATGGTATAGCCTCGCTTCAACACTTGTTTGGGGTCGAGAGCTGCTAAATGAGAAAGGATGTTTTTGATTTTCTCTCTTCTTGCTTCAATAAGAGATTTCCCCGTTCTTCCCAATTGCGTTTTATAAAAAGCAAGTTTTTGGGCCATGTGGTCGAGCTGCCGGCTGGGCTTAAGCGCAGTTAATTCTTTACGCGCGGCTTCTAATATTTGGGAAGATCTCTCTAAAAGGAGTTTTATTTTCACTTCTACTGCTTCTTTGAGGTCGTCGAGTCTTTGGAATTTTTCTCCGAGTAAGGAATAAGGTGAAGAGAAAAGGGGATGGGAAGAAAATCGATAGAGTTTTTCTTTATCACGAGCCAATTGATGAGAAAGTGTTTGGCGATAAGAGGCTCTCATTTTTGCCAAATAGTCGAGATGTTTGGCTTTTTCCGAAATGACGATTTCTGCGGCTGCTGAAGGGGTAGGGGCTCTTACGTCGGCGACAAAATCGGCGATAGTAGTGTCTGTTTCGTGGCCAACGGCAGAGATGATGGGAATGGTACTTTCGAAGATGGCTTTCGCCACCTCTTCGTCATTGAAGGCCCAAAGGTCTTCGAGACTTCCACCTCCTCTACCTACGATAAGGACGTCGGCAAGTTGATAGGTATTAAATTCGCGAATGGCTTGGGCGATCTCTCCGGGCGCCTCCGCTCCTTGCACGCGCACTGGATTTAAAATGAGATGGAAGCCCGAAAAGCGACGAGAAAGAATATGGATGATATCGAGTATCACGGCTCCAGTGGGACTTGTCACTACTCCAATTGTTTTGGGGAAAGGAGGAAGGGTTTTTTTTAGTTCTTTTTTGAACCAGCCTCGAGCTTCTAATTTTTTTTTAAGAGCTTCGAATTTGAGGAGCAATTCGCCAACGCCAAGATAGGTAAGGCTTCGTGCGACCATCTGGTATTTCCCATGGGGGGGATAAACAGTAAGGGAACCTTTGAGCTGCACGTGGTCGCCTTCTTTGGGCATCCTTTCGAGAGAGAGGGCATCGCTTCGGAACATGACAGCCGGTACCTTGGCAGCACTGTCTTTGAGGTCGAAATAGAGGTGACCTTGAGAATGGGGTTTAAGGTTAGTGATCTCTCCTTGGACGACTAAAGAGCTAAAACGCGATTCTAATTGCGTTTTGATGATCTGGGTAAGTTCTGAAACGGAGTAGATTAAAGTTGTAGAGCAACTCATCTTATGTTAAAGTTTTATTTCCTTATCTCTCGATGAAAAGTCATGGGTGATTCGCCACGGTCCAAAATAATAGTTGGCAACTGGAAAATGAACAAGACTAAAGCCGAAGCCAGAGCATATGTGGAGACTTTAGCTTCTCTCTTCCAAAAGAGTCAAGTTTTGGTTTATTTGGCGGTCTCTTTCACTTCTATTGCCGCCACGGTAGAAGCTGCCAAGGGGAAACCCTTGACCATCGGAGCACAAAACATGCATGATGCTGAGGCAGGTGCCTTCACTGGAGAGGTATCGGCACCCATGCTCTTGGAGGTTGGTGCCCAGTTTGTCCTTCTGGGTCACTCCGAGCGTCGGCGCTATTTTAAAGAGAGCAACGCGTTCATCAATAAGAAGATGAGAAGAGCAATTGACAGCGGTATACAGCCTATCCTTTGCATTGGCGAGAGCGAAGATGAGAGAGCGTCCGGTGCCACGGAAAAGGTGTTAGAAGAACAACTCGCCGATTGTTTGCATGGTATTTCAGCTAAGGAAGCTGCAAGTGTAGTCGTAGCTTATGAGCCAGTATGGGCCATAGGCACTGGAAGGGTAGCATCGCCTGAAAATGCCGAAGAAGCCCATGAGTATTGCCGACGCAAGCTGGGTCTCCTTTGGGGTCTCTCAGTAGCTGAAAAGGTCCCTATCCTTTATGGGGGGTCGGTTGTCCCTGAAAATGCAAAGAATTTAAAATTGCAGCCCGATGTGGATGGGTTGCTTGTAGGAGGAGCTTCGCTCTCCCCCCACACCTTTAGTAAAATTATAATGGCTTAGGTTATGTTAGTACTATTTTCCTTATTTCTTTTTCTCTTTCTGGTCCTCTCGGTTTTTCTGTGTCTTGTAATTCTGGTGCAAGAGAGTAAATCGAGCGGATTCGGTGCCTCGTTTGGCGGAGAAGGTGGGGAGTCTCTCTTTGGCACCTCTACCCCTGCCATCTTAAAAAAAATCACTGCCTATCTCTCTGTGGTCTTTCTAGTTGGAAGCGTCGTCTTATCGCTTTGGACAGGGGCCATGGGACAACCTAAAAAAACGACAACACCCACAGAAATTATTGAGCCATGATCCTCGATTTGGCCTATTATGGGGATCCGGCTTTAAGAGATACGGCGGAGCCCATAGAAGAGATTACCGAAGAGATCAAGACCTTGGCTCAGGATTTGATCGCTACGATGTACCACTACAATGGGATTGGCCTTGCCGCTACCCAAGTGAGGCGACCGGTCCGGATGTTTGTCTCTATTCTTTATCTAGAAGATGAAGAAGGAGAACTTATTTATGGCGAACCGAAAGTCTTCATCAATCCCGTCTTATCAGAGCCGAGTGACGAGTTGGTGGAGCGTTCGGAGGGATGCCTTTCGATCCCCAAGCTCTACGCGCCTGTCATTCGCCCGTATTCAATTAAAATCGAAGCACTCGATTTAAATGGAAACCCCTTTTCCGAGGTCTGCACCGGCTATGTGGCGCGCAACCGCATGCACGAGTTCGACCATCTCAACGGCATGCTATACATCGACAGAATCAAAGGTAAAAAACGAGCAGAGATCGAACCGCTTCTCCGTCGCATTCGGATGATGTATAGTTGAATCAACTAATTGACTTGTTTTCCTGTTTTTGAGTATTAGAACCATGTGGCCAACCAACAAGTCCTTCTTGAACGCGAGAGACTATTGAATGAGATTGGGGTTGCCCTTTCTCTTGAACGGCATAGTCCACGCCTCTTCGAGAAGATATTGAAAGGAGCCATGGATCTATCTCAAGCTGATGGGGGCACTCTTTATACTATTACCCCGCAAAAGACTCTCCATTTTCAGATCGTATTAAACCGCACATTACAATACCACTTAGGAGGAACTTCTCCCCAGCCCATTCCTTTTTCCGATCTTCCTCTTTTTTTGCCCCATGGGGAGCCCAACGACAAACTCATTGTCGCGTATGCAGTCAATAATGATAAAACAATTGTGGTGGAAGATGCGTATCATGAAAAAGGATTTGATTTTTCAGGTACCCGTGCCTTTGATAAGAATACCGGATACAGAACCCAGTCGGTGCTAACCGTGCCGATTAAAAATCATGAAAATGAACCCATTGCAGTTCTCCAATTAATCAACCACATCGATCCGAAAACGCAAGCGGTGACTCCTTTTTCTAGTGACGATCGGCAACTCGCAGAATCGCTCGCCTCTCAAGCGGGTGTCGCCATGACCAATCAGAGACTCATCGAAGACCTCAAAAACCTCTTTGATTCACTTATCAGAGTGCTCTCTGAAGCCATCGATGAAAAGTCGCCCTCGACGGGCAAGCATGGCAAAAGAGTTCCCATCCTCGCCGATCTTCTTGCCAGAGCCGTTTCCGAGACAAAAGAAGGGCCCTTTAAAGATATCCATTTTTCTGAAGATGAACTCTATGAACTAAAAATTGCCACGTTTTTACACGATTGTGGGAAAGTGACCACTCCCGATTCTGTCGTTGAGAAGAGAAGAAAACTCTCGACGATCTACGATAGAATAGATCTGATCGCCACCCGTTATGAGGTCATTCAAAGGGATGCGGCCCTGGCTTTGTATGCAAATAAAGCAAAGTGGCTGAAGTCGCGCTATCCTGCCATTTATAACGAGATCGAAGCTGCCTTTTCTTCTGAAGAAGAGGAGTTAGAAGCAAAGTATAGTGAATGGGAGAAAGAGAAAGCGTTCCTTGTGCATTGCAATGATGGGGAGAATCCTCTTAGCGAAGAAGATATTGCCCGTATCCGCGCCATTGGCCAAAGGAGATGGGTGTTTAAAGGGAAGGAGGAGCCTTTTTTGACGGATGATGAATTGGAAAATCTCTCCATCCCCAAGGGCAATCTCACAAAAAAAGAGAGAAAGATTATCGAAAACCACGTGGTGATGACCTGGAAGATGCTCAGCCAGCTCATTTATCCCAAACATCTCCGCAAAGTACCTGAAATTGCAGGTTCCCATCACGAGAGGGTCGATGGTTCTGGCTATCCACGGGGGCTCAAAGGCGACGAGATGAGTATTCAAGCGCGCATCCTTGCCATTTCCGATGTATTTGAGGCCCTTTCTGCACCCGATAGGCCCTATAAACCAGCTCTTCCGATTTCACAATGTGTAGCTATCATGAAAAAAATGTGCGATGAGGGGCATCTAGATAAAGACCTCTTCGATGTCTTTTTAAAGGAAAAAGTCTACCTTACCTACGGCAAAAAATTTCTCGATCCTTCGAAGCTCGACTATAATTAAGGGACTAACTTTAGCGAACAGGAAAAGCGGTTATCTTTATGGCGCTTTTCATAGACAAAGGAGAAGCGCCAGTGGTCGAATAAGAGGGTGGAGATTTCCGTTTCGATAGCTGAAAAGGGGCGTTGACTGAAAATAAGAGGGCAATCGGAATCGTCCTTATTAAAATCGGTTTTTTCTGTCTTTCGGTTCCAGCAATAACGGTAATATAATTTAAGAGTCGTTTCGGGAGTGAGACGGTAGAAGATTTTTCCCGTGAAAAGATCTCTCCTATCGGAAAGGTTAGAGGCGAGCAGCTCATTTTGAGAACGGGTCGCGTCGAGCAGAAAGTTGTAGAAATCGGCTTTTCTCCAGGCAAAACGGCCGCGGTGGCGGTGTTCGAAAATAAGAGCCAAATCTTCATTTACGGTCCATTCGGCTACCGTATTAATAAAGTCGAGCTGATGGTGTTCGAAGTTCACGCCGCTATCCAGCGAGAGATAGAGGCGCGAATAGGGGGTCCATTCTAAGTTGAGGTAACCTTTGGGAATCGCTGGAGGGATCGTATGAGAATCAAAATAGGCATTGGTCCATACGTCGAGGTAAAGAGGGCGCATACAACAAGGGAGCAGGACCGAGTTTTTGACGCCAAAACGAATAATTTTCAAAGGGGCATAAGCATCGCTGATGCTAAACAAAAAGTATTCGTCAACTGGTACGCGAGGGTGGGTGAGATACTCGAAATGGAGATAAGGTGAAACGGTATGGGTGCCGCAACCATAACTTCTCCAGAGCGGAGCTTCGAGGTGGGCGACAAATTCTCCCACCGATTGTCCAAGGGAGTGGTGCGTATTGGGGCCGCGGCTATAGGCAATCCCTGAATAGGCGATTTCAGGAGTAAAAATCAAAGGACCCCAGGTGAATGAGCGGTAGAGGCGAGGATGGATAGCGAATCGCCCCGCTGCAAACGGTTTTTCGCACTTATCTTGATCGCTGAATACGTAGGAGAGATAGCTCGCTTTGATCCAGTTTTCAACCATGACACCACAGCCTATCTCAGCAGGATGCCAATTGTAAGTTAGAGTAGGAAGTTCTTGATTGATCGACTGGAACGAGTTAACCCTTACTCTGGTGAGGAGGTCGGCGATCCATCCGTCGGCTTGGTGGTTGATGTCGAGCTCAGTGCGCCCTGCAGTTTGGAGGTCAAAGTCTTCATTGATATAGTCCGCTGCCATCTCGCCATCACTGACGACGTCGTAGGTGAAGTTGATGGCTGTAGAATCGAAGATTTGTCCGTAATAGACTCCTTCAAAACGGTAACGGTGCCGCTTTTCGGGGTCGGCAATGGAAAGGTCATTGGCATAATAGCTCCTTGTATAAAGTTCTAAGGGGAGGCAAGAGGGGGCATATTCTGTTTCTATGCCTCCACCTAATCCTCTTTTTAAATATCCATCGAGGCGGAGATAACCCAAAAAATCTCCTAAAGTAAGGCAGTGGTAGCGGAGTGAGATATAAGCATCGAGAAATCCTCCCCAACCTACTTTGACAGTGAAGGGAAAATGGGAGACCTTACTGAGATCGTATTTAAAGCCTGGAAACCAAAAAACGGGCACGCCTCTTATGAAAAAAAGGGGGCTGCTAAGTGAAACGAGATGGTTATCTGTCAGTGAAATCTGCTTGGCTGCACCGATGACTTCCTTCACTTCGCCTTCTGTTGTTGTGACATAACCTCTATCGATGCAAACGGCTCCGTTTTCGAGTAATTTCACCTCGCCGCCTCTGACATAGAGAGGATGGATGCCGGCTTTTCCGTCGTAGAGAGTGCCGCTATTAGTAAGAAGGTCATAGTAGAGGCATTGGCCCGTGAGAGTTTTTCCTCTGAAGTCGATCAATAGGTCTCCTTCGCAGTAGAGGCAATATTCGGGAGGGCATTGGTTTAACCTTTTTGTGTAAACGATATGGCGCGCTTGCACTCTTAAATGTTTAGCAGTGAGCACGCCTCCTTGATCTGTGGAAAGAACCCCATCTTCGTAGACGGGATCGACGAGATCGATGCTGACTTGCTGTTCAATCGCAGCCACCTCGAGGGGCGAGGGGTAGGCTAGCAAAGGAGAGAGAAGAACGAGCGAGATAAAGAGAAAAATATTTTTCACTTTTACTCCGCTGTCCTTAGGAGAATGCCGGCCAAGAGAAACCTATTCTTAGGATGGCCATGCGCAATAGCTTCGAGCAACACTTCAAGGCCTCGGGCATGGTGAGTGTTTGTCAGAGCTTCAAAGCTTCCGATCAAAAGCTGGGAAGATTCCAAGGGAGTCAGCGTATGTTCGGAGAGTTTTTTTGTCTCTTTCTCTTCCTTTTTGAAGAGAATTTGGTTGTTTTGGCTCTCGTTTTTAATCCATGCGCACAAAGGTTCGGGCCCTTCGGCATTTAATCGGAATAGGGCTAGATTGCAAGCTCCGCGCAAAAGTGGCACTCCCGCTTTCTGTTGGTATTTTTTAAGCAAAGCGATCGTTTTCTCACTTTGATGGTTTACCAAAAGCTCGACTAAGTAAAAAAAGAGGGAGCTCTCGTTATGGTCAAAAAGAAAAGCGACCAGAGAGAGAAAGTCGTCTTCCGGAAGTTCGAGAGCTAGTAGGAGAGCTTTTTCTTTAAGATTCTGAGTCTCTGCTAATAAAGAAGGGTAATATTTCTCTTGATGAGCAGCGGAATAGATGATGGTAAAAGCGTTTAAGGCCTTTCCTGGAGAAGAAACAGAATGAAATCCCATATCGGAGGTGAGTAGAAAAGTTTTGAGAGCAGGAAGGCATGCCGTCTCCTTGCGTCTTAAAAGGACGAGGGTGGCATTGAGGCGTATCGCAGGGTCGGGATCGGAAAGAAGGGTTTTCAACGAAGCTGCAATTTGTTCATCTTCCTGCTCAAATTTAGCGAGTAACGTAATGGCAAACGGATTTTTTTCAAGCGCCAACCGTTCGATTTCGTAGATCTTCTCATAATCGCCAAGAGCAACCAGGGCGCCTAAACTTGCAAGCCGTACATTTTTTTCTTTGCTCTTTTCTAATTTGCGCAAGAGGGGAAGGGAATGGCTATCTTTAAGCAGAGCAGCGGAGAGGGCCGCGCACTCTTGGTCGAGGGGGGAGGGAAGGGAGAGGTGTTCGCGGATAAGAGAAGTAAAATCGTCTCTGCCATTTTTAGCGATCTCAAGCATCGTGGCACAGCGAACTAAAGGATCTTTATCTGAGAGGAATTGGCGTAAAAGGTGTTTTGCTCCCTTACTTTCTAAATGGACGAGGATCTGAGCAAACAAGGGT
>JBIOXR010000064.1:0-3996 GCA_044869735.1 Chlamydiales bacterium | reverse complement strand
GACCCAATATTAAAAATATTGGGTCGGTTACGATCGATCAATCGCGAGGCTTTCACGCAGGTCAAAATTTATCATTTCAAACTTAATCGACTATATAAGTAAAATCGATTTTTCTACAAGATCTCTTAATATAAATCTTTAATATTATTGAATCTAATCTTCCGGTTCTCCTATACTGTTTATTTCTTATTGACCCTCTAAGAAATATGGTTTTAAACTTTTCCCACCCCATTGCTACGGGCATCGAGATCGGCGACTCCAAAGTAAAAGTTGCTTCCTTGCAGAAAAAAAAGAATGCGTATGAAGTACTTTGCCTGAAAGAGTATTCCTTACCTCTCTCAGAAGAGAATGCAAAAACAATTGAAAAGCTCATTGCGAAAGGTCCATTAGTTTCGGCTATCGATGCGCGGCATCTCTTGGTACGACCTTTGGATATCAAACTTAAAGAAAAGGGGGATATCGAGGCAGCGCTTCCTTTTCAGATCGAACCCCTACTTCCATACGAAGTAGAGAAAGCTCTTCTCTCTTATCAGGTAAAGGAAAAATATTCTCAAGGCATGCTGCTTTCTATTTTTTCTGTGCGGAAAGACCACCTTATCGAGCATCTTGAAAAATTAAAATCGTTCTCCATTGAACCCGAAATTACGACTTCTCTACCCATTTCTCTCGCTCTACTTTCCTCTTTTCTTTCAACCGAAAAAGGGGCTCATCTCATCCTTCATATAGGGGACGAAAAGTCGTGCGCGCTCATTGCCGATCAGGGGAAATTAGTAGCCTCTCATCCCATTCATGTTGGATTAAAAGACAAAGAAAATGAGGTCTTTGAAAAAGAGATCGGCAAAACCCTCCGTGCCATTGAGGTCCAGCACAAATGCGACTTTATCTTGCTCGTTTCAGAATCTACCGATTTTATCGAAAATATACAAAAAATTATCGGCAAGCCCTTGGTTTTACCTGCGTTTTCCCCATTCAAACTATCTTCCTCTGAACTGGCCTCTTTTGCGGCACCTTTAGGAGCTGCGTTGACTTATTTCTCCGAAAAATCGGTAAATTTTAGGCAAAAAGAATTTTCCTATCCTCATAGATGGAAACGCCTTAAGAAACCCCTAGGAGTGTATTTTACTTTTTGTGCTCTCATTTCAATACTCTTGCTTTACCTAGGTAGCTTGTCGTTGGAAAACAAAAGAACGCACCTAAGAAGTGAAATAAAAGAACTTCTCTCTCACTATTCTACTCTTTCGTATTCCCCCGAAATAAACGAAAACCTCGCTGTTCTTGCATCACATATAAAAAATCGTTCCAACTCTTTTCCTTACCTCCCTCGCGTTCCGAACTTGTCCCAACTTCTCTCTTTCCTTTCCCAATTCGAAACCTCGGGTGATTCCTTGAAAATCGAGACTATCCATTACATACTGGAGCGCTTTCCGTCGATTCAAAATAATAAAGAGCACTACCTCGTCAAAGTCGATCTCGAGGCAACGGCTTCACATCCTACTCACGCCAGGGCTTTTTACGATTTTCTCCTGCAGCAAAAATCTTTCATCGATCTGCAAAAAGAAGTGAAATGGCAAAACGAAAAGGGAAGATACAAGGCCTCTTTTTATCTCTTGGACAAAACTACCTATGTTTAAAAAAAATCGGATTTCTACCATTCCTCTTTCACGAGCGCTTATTTATTTAATTCTCCTGGGCTTAATCCCTTCCCTCTTTATCTTTTGGGATTACACTTCAAAAAGAACAAAACTCGCGCGTATCGCACAAACACTTGCCGAACTTCAATACAAATCGGCGATACAAAGGGAAAAACTGTCTGTCAATGAGAGGGTGCGCCACCATTATGCCCATGCTGAAAGTTCCTATATCGACCACACCCTCCACTCTTTAATTTTTCTCGGTCGGGAAAAAGAATCTCTAGAAAAAATCATGGATAATAAGAATTTCTCCGGAGATGAAGTCATCGAGGAGCGCTATCGTTTTCTCTCTGAAGGGAGCAACAACCTCTCGCTTGTCGAAACTCAAGTGCAATCTTCTGAAAAAATGTATGAGACTCACCTCACCCTTGCTCATCCTGTGGAAATAGATATCGACGACCTCCAAGAGCTCCTCTTGAAAATTGAAACCCCCCTTGCTCCGCATGCACCGCAATTATTTATTACCGATATTGAAATCACGAGGAAAAAATCTTTAGGCGAAGCCGAAATTTACTCCTTACAAAAATTAAAACTTATCAAAAGGGAATTTGAAAATGATGTCGGGTAAAGTCATAAGCGTACTTCTTCTTCTTCTACCTCTTGCGGGATGTCGCCCCACGTTTTCGGGTGGAGAATGTGTCAAACTCACCCATCTCAATATTATCGATCGAAATGGGATGAGCGAGACAATTAGCTCTCCTGATCGCCTTACACCTTTTCAAAAAACCAATTTCCTCTCCCCACAGCCCTATGAAAAAGTATTGAGGGTCTTTGAGAGGAATAGGAAAGGGGAGATCTATTCCTGCATCACTAGCTACCATCCCAATGGTTTAGTAAAACAATATCTAGAAGCAGTAAACAACCGCGCTTGTGGCTTGTATCGGGAGTGGCATCCCAATGGGCAATTAAAGGTCGAAAGTTTTATTGTCGGCGGAATTGCCGACATCAACACTGCCGCCGAAGAGAGCTGGCTTTTCGATGGCCTATGCAAAGCTTGGGATGAGGAAGGGAATTCGATTGCTCTTATCGCGTATGAAAAGGGCGCGCTCGAAGGAGAATCTCTTTATTACCACACCAATGGCGCCACCTGGAAACGGGTGCCCTATCGTTCGGGACGAATTGAAGGGAAAATGGAGATCTACGTTGAAAATGGGGCTCTTTTCCAATTATCGGAATATAAAGAGGGAAAAAGAGAAGGGAAATCCATTCGCTATTGGCCCGATTCTTCCATCGCTTATGAAGAAGAGTACCACAACGATCAACTCCTCACCGGACGGTATTTCCATGCCGACAAAACAGTGGCAAGCGAAATAGTTGAAGGGAACGGTTTTCGCGCTGTTTTTGGCAAGGAAACCCTCCAAGAACTGCGGCAATACACGAACGGGAAAGAAGAGGGAGAGGTAAAAATCTTTGGGAAAAATGGGGCTCTACTCACCCTTTACAGAGTAAAGGATCAGGAAAAAGAGGGAGAAGAGATCCACTATTTCGAATCTAACCCCACTCAACCAAAAATTCTCATGACTTGGCGTCGAGGGATTCTTCATGGAGTTGTAAAATCATGGTATGAAAATGGAACTCCCCAAGCCCAAACTGAACTGAGTCAAAACAAACGGATGGGTTTGTCGACAGCCTGGTATAAAGGGGGAGAGTTGATGCTTGCAGAAGAATACGACAACGATCTTCTCATCAAGGGAGAATACTATAAAAAGGGTGAAAAACAACCCCTTTCGAGCATCGAATATGGGAAGGGATTCGCCGCTCTTTTTGATGAAGAGGGCAATTTTTTACGCAAGGTAGCCTATGTCAATGGAAAGCCCGACCTTCCTTCAGAAGCTTAAAATTTTTCAACGCGAAGAGTTGAAAAAGAGGAGAGGTGCGATCTCTTCGTCGAGGAGGCGCGAAGCCAGAGCTTCCATTTCAAAATTTCTTACAAAGGCCCTAGCTCCCTATCCGCACGTCCTCTCTTTTTGTAATTTTTCCGACGAAATCGAAATGGAAATGGTGAATGCGGCTCTATGCACTCACCGAAAACTCCTCCTTCCCAAAATTGAAGACGAAACTCTAAGCGCTTGTTTCGTTTCTAATCTCGATGCTGATCTTGCCACACATCCTTGGGGATTCAAAGAACCCTTATCCCCACCACAACCTCTCGAAATTGTTTCTCTTGTATTAGTGCCAGCGCTTGGTTTTGATCGCTCCCATCACCGTTTGGGATATGGGAAGGGTCATTACGATCGACTTTTAGCGCAACTCTCCCCCCCTATTCCAACGTGGGGAATAGGATTTAAAGAGCAGCTAGTAGAGA